>NZ_JADYVV010000038.1:0-84922 GCF_020194035.1 Bradyrhizobium sp. BRP56 | reverse complement strand
CCATCGGCAGGATGCGCCGCTTTATTCCCCGCAAGACGGATCTCGTAACCCTCTCGACCGCCAGATTCCGCCAGTTCATCGCCGCCTACAACAACACCCCGCGCAAATGCCTTGACTACCGCACGCCCGCCGAGTCCTTTGCTCAAGTGTTGCACTTCGAATGTGAATCCACCCCTTCGTCTTCAGCGGCACGACGTTGTCGCGGACCGCCTTCGGGGTGGCGTCCGGACCGGACTGAAGCATCCCGTCGCTTCTGACGAACAATTCAGAACGAGGCTCGATCGCGGCGCGATCGAGCAGCGCCCGCAGCTCGGGACGAAGTCCGTCGCCACGCAGCGCGGCGATCGCATCGAAGTTGCGCATGATGTTCTCCTGCGTTCATCGCAATCAGATTCTCGCATTCGTCTTCCGCGAGCCACCCGCTTCCCGATTCCGCGACGCCATTCGAGAAGCGGTGCTAAGCGCCATATCGACAAAGCGGAATCTCGTCTGAAACTCGATCGCTCGCCCGATCCGAAATCGGGTGGTGCGAGACACGCCTCCAAATGTTCACTGCGCGCATCGAGAGAGCGCCGGTCGCGATACCGGCAACGCGCAAATGGAGACGAAGAGATGTCAGAGGAAAACAAGAACGTCGTAGGCCGGTGGTTCAAGGAGTTCTGGGGCAACCCCTGGAATCCGCGCATCATCAACGAGCTCGCCACAGCAGACATTGTCGTGCACTACCCGATGCACGAACCGAAGAAGGGCCGCGCCGCGGTCACGCAGTTCATGACCGAATTTCGCGAAGCCTTTCCGGATCTGACTTTCTGCGGCATCGGCGATCTCGTCGCGGAAGGCGATCTCGTGGTCGGCCGCTGGGAAGGCGGCGGCACGCACACGGGACCTGCGTTCAGCGACTTCCGCCTCGGCTCACTTCCCGCGGCCTCCGGCCGCAAGATGACGTTCGCCGGCACCACCGTGCTGCGCGTGCAAGACGGACGGATCGCCGAAGAGCTCGGACAGGAAGATGCGATCACCGCCATGCTTCAGCTCGGCCTCATTCGTTTGCCCGAAAGCGACGGAGCCGCGTCGCGGCCGGGCGGCGAGCTGCCCGACGGCTGGAACAACATGCCGGGATATCCGGAGGGGCCGCGCTGAGCACGGCCGGAGCATGGCTCCATCGACGATCGCATCATGGCTACCCGAACGCGCTTGATGCGCGTTCGGGTAACGCAATCGATCGGCGCGGTGAACTTGAAGGTCTCTAAGCCGCAGGCTTGCTGGAGGCATTCCAATATTGCTGCGCCGGCATCGTATCTCCCGATGCAGCGCCGGCGCGGTCTCGCGGCCGCAATTTGCGTCAAGACGGGAAGATCAGGCACGTCGTCGTGCCGTGGGCGAGCAGCCGGCCCTGCTCGTCGGTGACCCTGCCTTCGGCGGTGCCGATGCGACGGCCGCAATTGAGCACATTGCCTTCCGCCCTGATCGGACCGGTGTCGGGCGTGATCGGACGCACCAGCGAGATCTTGAACTCGAGCGTGGTCTGGCTGGTGCCGGCATCGAGCGTCGACTGCACCGCAAGCCCCATGCAGCTGTCGAGCAGCGTCGCGGTGAGGCCGCCATGCACGGTGCCCGCCGGATTGAGATGCGCGTCGGTCGGCACCAGCGTGACGACGACGCGGCCGCGCTCGGCCTCGGCGACGTCATAGCCGAGTGTCCGCGCGATGGTGTTGAGCGGCAATGCGCCGCTGGCGAGACCCTGAACGAATGCGAGGCCGCTCATCTTAAGCTTCTGTTCCGCACTGACGGTGCCGTAGCTCTTGGCCATTGCCGATCTCCATCGGGGTTTATTGTATCGCGACGGTTGGCCGCTTGCGCCGCAGCGACGCGGCGGAGCGGCCGTAGAGTTTTGCGAATGCGGCATTCATGCGCCGCGCGCTGGAAAAGCCGGCATGCTGCGCCACCAGCGCAAGCGGCAGCTCGCTGCCGTCGATCAGGCGCTTTGCTCGCTGCACGCGCAGCGACAGCGCGACCTGGAGCGGCGAGGCATCGAGATGCTCGGCGAACAGACGCGATAGATGCCGCGCGCCGACGCCGAGCCGCCCCGCCAACGCTTCGACATTGCCGCGGTCGAGCGCGCCTTCCTCGATCAGCGCCAGGGCGCGCTCGACGGTGGTCCTGGTGCCTTTCCAGGCCGGGCAGAACGGCGCCGCCTCGGGACGGCAGCGCAGGCAGGGCCTGAAGCCAGCACGCTCGGCCGACGCCGCGCTGCCATAGAACCGCACATTGTGCGCGAGCGGCGTGCGTGCCCGGCAGACCGGGCGGCAATACACACCGGTGGTCTTGACCGCGACGAACACGACGCCGTCCCAGGCCGGGTCGCGGCGCTGAAAGGCTGCATATTGTGCGGCGAAATCGAGCATGCGACCGCTATAGCCCCGCCCGCGCGCCGCGACGACCCGCTTTACGGAGACGACGTCCGGAAACGACCGCTGATGCGGAAGATACCCGGGCATCTACGGGGCCTGCGACCAAAAGACTTCGTGCCGCCGCAGTTCGGTCACCGAAAATTAAGGCTCGATTTAGTTTCGAGGATCATGCTTCGCGCCATCGAACACAGGTCACGCCATGCAAGACCGCGAGCCGATCAACGCTGCGAGCATCTGGCCGACAGATGTGACGGAGGGTCATTCGCCGGCACAGACGGCGGACCTCTGGGATGTCACCGGCGAGAACCACGACGCCGCCCTGCTGCTGCGGGAGCCGTTTGCCGACCGCATCGGCACCGCGCTCTTGGCAGCGACCGCACTCGCCGCAAGCTTCGTGCTGGGATGGACCGGCGGAGCCAACTGGCACGACCTTGCAGCTCCCGCCCCGGTGCCGGTGGCCCAGAAGGAAGCGCCGGCCCCGCACGTTGCGGAGGTGGCGCCGACCCGAAAGAACGAGAGCCCGCGCCGGGCCGCGTCCAACGTCGACCCTGTCGTCACCGGCAGCATTCCGAGGACCACACCGGCCAGCCCGCGCCCCCTCGCCTTGGGCGCCGCGCCGACGACCTTGAATGCACAGGCCGCCGCATTGGGGCCGAAGCAGGCGCCGGAGACGCGACCGAGCACCATCCCGGGCTGGTCGGTGGTCGAAGTCCGCGACGGCACCGCCGTGCTCGAGGGGCCCGAGGGCGTCAAGATGGCCGCGCGCGGCGACGTCGTGCCCGGCCTCGGACGGGTCGATTCCATCGTGCGCTGGGGCAACCGCTGGATCGTCGCCACCGCAAGCGGACTGATCGCAACGCCCTGAGCGTTTTGTCTTGACGCGTTTCCTTGACGCGAACCGCCGTCCGCTTCGCTCGATGACGCTTTAGTTGCTGTTGATCACGAAACGCAGCGACTTGCTGCCGGTGAAGGTCACCTCGTCACCGTGCCGCCGCCAGCCCGTCATGTCGCCGAGCGCCGCCAGCAGATCCTTGTCGGCCTGCGCCCGCTCCGGCGTGCAGGTGCGATTCTCCATCGCGCCGGCAACGAAGACGATGGTGTTGCCGGCCACCGAGAACTGGCCCTTGCCGCCGTCGCACCACAGCTCGAGGATCACCTCGCCATTGTCGCCGACCTCGATGGAGGGAATCCGCTTGGAGCCCGGCATGCGCGCGGCGTCGAGCGTCATCACGAAGCCGAACGGGAACTCCTCCTGGGCCTGCGCCGGACCCGCGCCGAGAGCCGCGGCAACCAGCGCCAACGCGGCGATGCCGCCGTTCAAACCTCGCCTCATCGAAATCATGCCAATCCTCGAAATGCGACGCGCAACTGCGGCCCCTTCTATGGGAGCAGAACTCGATTGGCCAGATTGGCAACGCCGGAAAATGTGATTGAAAAGCAAATCCCCGCGAGCTGTCCGCTCGCGGGGATTCCTGGTTCAGTGACGCGTCGTGGCGCTATTTCAGCACCAGCATCGTGAACGGATAGACATAGGCCTGCAGGGTCACGAACAGACCGACCAGACACGCCAGCACGATCGAGTGCAGGAACACGTAGCGCAGGATCGAGCCCTCGTGGCCGTACCAGTTGGTCGCGGTCGAGGCGACCACGATCGATTGTGCGTCGATCATCTTGCCCATCACGCCGCCCGAGGAGTTCGCCGCCGCCATCAGGATCGGCGACAGGCCGAGCTGCTCGGAGGTGATCTTCTGCAGATTGCCGAACAGCACGTTCGATGCGGTATCCGATCCGGTCAGCGCCACGCCCAGCCAGCCGAGCAAGGTGCCGAAGAAGGGATAGAGCACGCCGGTCGCCGCGAAGGCGAGGCCGAGCGTGGCGTCGACGCCGGACAGCCGGGTCAGCGTGCCGATCGCCAGCATCGCCGAGATCGTGATCAGCGAGATCGCGCAGATGCGGATGGTGCGGCCATACTCGGCGATCAGCTTGAGCGGCGAGAAGCCCATCAACAGACCCGAGATGATCGCGGCGATCAGCATGCCGGTGCCGGTGAACGACAGATAGGTGAAGCCGAACACGGCGCCTTCCGGCGTCGGCTTGGCGGCCACCGGCGGCACCTTGAAGATCAGCTTGTCGAGCTCGGGGACCGGATAGTTCCAGACGAAGTTGGCGTTCGCCCAGGCCTTGAAGGCGCCGTTGCCCCAGATCAGCATCAGGATGCAGACGATGATCCACGGCAGCAGCGCGCTCCACATTTCACCCTGGGTCAGCGGCGTCTTGTCGAGCGGAGGTGCGGCGGCCATCGTCGCCGCCGATTCATCGCGGCCGCGCAGCGCCGGCGACAGCCAGAGCTGCCGCGGCTGCCAGACCTTCAGGAACAGGATCAGGGCTCCCATCGAGATCAGCGAGGCGCCGATGTCGACGATCCAGGGGTTGATGTAGTTCGAGATCACGAATTGCGGGACCGCAAACGACACGCCGGTGACCAGGATTGCCGGCCACACCTCCTTCATGCCGCGCCAGCCGGCAAACGCCCACACCACCCAGAACGGCACGATCAGCGAGAACAGCGGCAGCTGCCGGCCGACCATCGCGCCGAGGATATACGGGTCGAGCCCGGTGACCGAGGCGAGGCCCTGGATCGGCGTGCCGAGCGCACCGTAGGCAACGGGTGCCGTGTTGGCGATCAGCGACAGGCCGGACGCGGCGAGCGGTGAGAAGCCGAGCCCGATCAGCACCGCGCCGGTGATTGCGACCGGGGTGCCGAACCCGGAGGCGCCCTCGAAAAAGGCGCCGAACGAGAACGCGATCAACAGCAGCTGCAACCGCCGGTCCTCGGTGACGCCGCCGACCGCGCGCTTGAGCAGCTCGAACTTCCCGCACCTCACCGTGACCTGGTAGAGGAAGATGACGTTGAGCACGATCCAGCCGATCGGGAAGAACCCGGTGATCACGCCGAGCAGGGTGGCGCGGATCGACATGTTGGCCGGCATGGTGAAGACGAAGATCGTGATCAGGTTGGTCACGATCACGGCGATGATGGCCGCAATGTGCGCCTTCACCTTGCCGCTGGCGATCAGCACCAGCAGCGTGACCACGGGAATGGCGGCCGCGACCGTTGACAGCGCCGCATTGCCCAGCGGGTTGTAGATTTGATTCCAGGTGTTCATCTCGGGATCCTTCCCACATTTTTATGCAGCGCGCCGGCCTGCATGCGGGCAGGCGCGACTGGTGCGATTGCGGGAGTCCGTCGGAAAAGCTGCAGCCCCGGCTCGCGAATGAACGATCGGTAAGGATCGCTCACATCCTCGCGAAAAATCGAAGGTCCCCCGCCCCTCGCCGTTGTCGTCATGCTAGGGTTGACTCGATTGCCGGGACAAGCCAACGCTTGCATGCCAGACCTACGACTTTAGTCGAGGATTACCCCAATTGTCCCGATTCTTCAGGCCTTTGCGGCCGCTTCCCCGGAGACGATAATCTGTGAACAACATTCGCTCGACGCTCGCGACGGTGTGGCGCATCGCCTCGCCTTATTTCAACTCCGAAGACAAATGGGCGGGCCGCGGGCTGCTTGCGGCGGTCATCGCGATCGAACTGGCGATCGTGGGCATCAACGTCCTGATCACGCAGTGGAACAACCGATTCTACAACGCGCTGCAGGAACGCAATTGGGATTCCTTCGTCAGCGAGATCATCTATTTCTGCGTCGTCGTCGCGTTCTTCATCCTGCTGGCGGTCTACCAGCTCTACCTCAATCAATGGCTGCAGATCCGCTGGCGGCAATGGATGACGACACACTATCTTGGGGACTGGCTGCATCAGGCCAATCACTACAGGATGCAGCTCCAGGGTGACGCTGCCGACAACCCCGACCAGCGCATGACCGACGACGTCAAGCTGTTCGTCGATCGCACCCTCACGCTCGGCCTCGGCCTGTTGAGCTCGGTCGTCACGCTGGCGTCCTTTCTCACCCTGCTGTGGGGCCTTTCCAATGAGGCGCCGCTGCACCTGTTCGGCACGGAATATTCAATTCCCGGCTACCTTGTCTGGTGCGCGCTGATCTACTCGGTGCTCGGCACCGTGCTGACCCATCTGATCGGCTGGCCGCTGGTCGGCATCGATTTCAAGCAGCAGCAATATGAAGCCGATTTCCGCTTCAACCTGGTGCGCGTGCGGGAAAACTCCGAGCAGATCGCGCTGCTGCAGGGCGAACCGGCCGAGCGCGAGCGCCTGCGCGTTCGCTTCGGACGCGTGGTGGAGAACTGGATCGCCCTCATGAACCGGACCAAGAAGATCACCGCGTTCACGGCGAGCTATAATCAGGCCTCGGTGATCTTCCCCTATGTGCTGGTGGCGCCGGCCTACTTTGCGCAAAAGATCCAGCTCGGCGGCATGATGCAGACCGCATCGGCGTTTTCGAATGTCCAGGGCGCGTTCTCGTACTTCGTCACCATCTATCGTCAACTGGCCGAATGGCAGGCCGTGGTGAACCGGCTCGATGGATTCGAGGCAGGGATCGCGGCGGCATCAAAGCTCGCCAAGCGCGACGACCGAATTCATGTCACGGCGACGCCGGGCGGCGGCGCCGTCAGCCTGCAGGACCTGGTGCTGCGGCTGCCCGACGGCACGCCGCTGCTGAACGCGGACCGGTTCGACTTCCGCAAGGGCGAGCGCACGCTGATGACCGGCCCCTCCGGCGCCGGCAAGTCGACGCTGTTCCGCGCCGTGGCCGGGATTTGGCCGTTCGGCGATGGCGCGGTCGAGATCCCGTCCAATGCCAGCCTGATGATGCTGCCGCAACGTCCCTATCTGCCGATCGGCTCGCTGCATGACGCCGTCGTTTATCCGGGCGAGGCCAGGCAATTCGATGCGGGACGGGTCCGCGAGGTTCTCACCGCCGTCGGACTGCCGCAGCTTGCATCGCGGCTCGAGGAACAGGCGCATTGGAACCGGATGCTGTCGCTCGGCGAGCAGCAGCGGCTCGGCATCGCGCGGGCGCTGCTGCATGCGCCGCAGTTCCTGTTCCTGGACGAGGCGACGGCCTCGCTCGACGAGCCGTCGGAAGCCGCGCTGTATAGGCTGATTGCCGAGAAGCTTCCCGGCACCACGGTGGTTTCGATCGGCCACCGCTCGACGCTCGACACCTTCCATCAGCGCAATGTCACGCTGGTCCGCGACGGCGACCGCTTCACCCTGCGCGACGCGGTCAAGGTCGCCGCGTCGTAGCGGCATCATGGGTCAGCCGCGGCCACGGCTTGCGGCTTAGCCCAGCGGAGGCAGCCCACAGGTCTCGCGAACGCCTTCGTTATTGTCCGCCCTGTGCCGATCAGACCTGGCCGGCCAAAACAAAAAGGGGCGGCAGATTGCTCTGCCGCCCCTCGATCTCCGGAAGGAGAGATTACTTCAGGTTGGACATCGCGGTCAGGTCAACCGAGAGCTTGGCGATACCGGCCGCGCCGCACCAGTTGGAGCTCGTGCCACCCGGATTGATCGGGGTGACGGCAGTGGTTCCGCCTGCGGTGAAGTCGCTGGTGAAGGCGCTGCAATCACCCTTCGACATGTCGGTGTCGGAGTAGCGCAGATCGAGCGTGAACACCTTGTAGGTGAAGCCGATGCCGATGTTCCAGGTGTTGTAGTCGGCATACTTGATGCCGTTCGGGAACGCTGGGACGCCGTAGAAGCTGTCCGAGGTGCCGAGCCACTGCCGGCCGAACTCACCCGACACATACATGCCGACGCCGCTGCTGCCGAACACGGTGCTCGGCGCAGTGTACTTGCCGATGATCGAGGAGTAGTTGCCCCAGGCGCCGGTGTTGAGGAAGTTCGGCGAGTAGTACTCGTTGATGGTGAACGCCCAGTTGTCGTTGATGGTCCAGGTCGCCTTGCCATAGACTTCGAAGAACGAGACGTCCTTCTTCATGACGGCGAGGTTGGTGAGGGTGTTGGCCTGGCAATCGGCGCTCAGCGGATTGCCTGCGAAGTCGGCCACGGCACCGCCGCCGTAATAGCAGGTTCCACCCGGATACAGGTAACCCCAGACACCGATGTCGAAGGCGAAGGCGCCGAAGGTCGGGCGGATACCGCCGTAGACGTCGACTTCAGCCGCGGCGCGGTTGGCGAAGGAGATGCTCTCGGTCGACGTACCGACGTAGAGCTGCAAGTCCTTGCTGACGTTGTAGCGCGGCTCGAAATAGGCGGTGACCGACGGATTGTGGTTGGACTGGGTGACGCCGCGGAAGATGTAGTCGCTCATGATGCCAGCGCCAAAGGCGATGTCCCACGGGTCGAACGGAGCCGGGGGCGGCGCCTTGACGGCCTTCACCGCCATGTCAGCTGCCATTGCCGAGCTCGAAATCATTGCTAGCGCCGTTGCTAACAAAGCCAGTTTCTTCATGACGATCCCCATCTAACTTTTCCAGACAGCCCAGCTCCGGTGGCCCCCCAGGGCGCGCGCTAACGGACTGCAACTAAATCGCGTGGATCAATCTGAGGCCCGTGCACGGTACCGTGAAGCCAAAAAGACATGCATGTGCCGCCTTTTTAGGCGTTCTAGCCATCTTGCCGCATGTTGACTTGCGGGTGTTGCATTTGCACCACAAGACTGCTGCTCCCGCACCGGTTGAACGGGTCATCCGGACCGGGAAACGGCAACAGTCGGCTCGGCGCGAGAGCGTTCGGTGCGAATCGCCGTGCCCGTAAAAGCACGGATTGTCATCGCACCTACGGAAGAAGCCGCAGCGTGGCGCGCTGCGGCTTCGATCACTTGAACCTCGGCAATGTGGCAGCGGCTTAGTGGTGCTCGCCGCCGTCGGCCGATCCGGCAATCCAGCCCGGCGCCGGTTCGTGGCTCGGTGTGGCCCAGCTCGGAGCCGGCTGCGGCGCGGGCTCGGGCGCCGGAGGTGCCGCGACCGGAGCGGCCGGCTTCGGCGCGGCAGCCTTCTTCGGAGCAGCGGCCTTCCTCGGCGCGCTCTTCTTGGCAGCGGCTTTCTTGGCAGCCTTCTTCGGCGCAGCCTTCTTGGCAGCTTTCTTTGCCGTTTTCTTTGCAGCTTTCTTGGCCGACTTCTTCGCCGATTTCTTTGCAGTCTTCCTGGCGGATTTCTTCGCAGCCTTCTTGGCCGACTTCTTCGCGGACCTCTTCTTCGCCGCTACCACCTTCTTGGCCTTTTTGGCCTTCTTGCTTTTCTTCGCCTTCTTCGACTTCGCCATCGTGGTCCTCCTGTTGCCGCTATCTGAGTCCACCGGGCGCATTGAACTGATCGCTTGCCGGACGTTGGCTGCACCTCGAGGAGAGGCACTCTCCACTTCGCTTGTCGGGCATGATGGCCGCGCGATCGCTTCGCGTCTGTGGCAAGGAAGCGCCGGTCCTTCACGTTGCGTCAGGGCAAGGCTGAGGTCCGGATCATGCTCGAGTGGCAGTCGATCAATTCAATCCTGGCCGGGGACCTCCTGTCGCCCAATCGAGAAGCTCAATCGTGTGCACCACAGGAACTGACGTACCGCCGGCAATCTGAACCATGCAGCCAATATTGCCCGCAGCGATCATGTCCGGTTTGACAAGCGCAATATTGGCGACCTTGCGATCGCGCAATCTGCTCGCAATGTCGGGCTGGAGAATGTTGTAGGTCCCCGCCGAACCGCAACACAAATGGCTCTCGGGCACATCTTTCACCACGAATCCATTCTTGGAAAGCAATTCTTTCGGAAGTTGAGTGATTTTCTGTCCATGCTGCAACGAACAAGCCGAGTGATAGGCGACGGTGACGTCGCCTTTCTGCGTTGAAGGCGCGAGCTCGAGGCCAGCGAGATACTCGGTGATATCCTTTGCCAGCGCCGAGATTCGCTTGGCCGGCTCCGCGAATGTTTTGTCCTCGCGCAGCAGGTAGCCGTAGTCTTTGACAACTGTCCCACAGCCCGAGGTCGTCACCAGGATGGCGTCGAGCCCGTTCTGGTCCGCTTCCCTTTGCCACACTGTGATGTTGGCCCGCGCGCGCGCCAGCGCGTCGCCGTCCTGTCCCATGTGATGGGTCAACGCGCCGCAGCATTGCTCGTCCTTGACCAGCACCACCTCGACGCCGTGCCGAGTCAGGACATTGATCGCGGCCTGATTGATGCGTGGCGCCAGCACCTGCTGGGCGCAGCCCTGCAGCAGCGCGACCCGGCCGCGCCGCCGGCCGATCGGCGCAAACACGGTTCCCGCAGCCGGCCCCGGTTGCGGCAGGCCGCGCGGCGCGAGCGCCAGCATCGCCTTGATCCGCCGCAGCAGACCCGGGCTCGACGCACCGACCGATGGCGTCGGCAGCAATGCGGCGAACGGACGGGCGAGCCCGGCCAGGATCATGCTGATCCGGAATAGGCCCGGCCGCGGCAGCACGAGGGCGAGTACCCACCGCAGCAGCCGCTCGGTCAGCGGTCTCTGGTAATCCCGCTCGATCCGGACCCGGGCCTGGTCGACGAGGTGCATATAGTTCACGCCCGACGGACAGGTCGTCATGCAGGCGAGGCACGACAGGCAGCGGTCGATATGCTTGACCACGTCGGCCGTCGGCGGCTTGTCCTTCTCCAGCATCTCCTTGATCAGGTAGATGCGGCCGCGCGGGCTATCGAGCTCGTCGCCGAGCAGCACATAGGTCGGGCAGGTCGCGGTGCAGAAGCCGCAATGCACGCAGGCGCGCAGGATCTTGTCGGCTTCCTTGATGTCGGGATCGGCGAGCTGCGCCAGGGAAAACTCGGTCTTCATGCAGCCCCGCCTCGCATCATCCGGCCGCGGTTGAGGACGGACCTGGGATCGAAGCTCGCCCGGACCCGTTCACCGAGCGCGGCAAGCCCGGCCGCCTGCGGCTGGAACACATCGACCTCCCGGCGCACATCCTCGGTGGCGCGGATCAGGGTGGCGTGTCCGCCGATCGCCTCGACCTGGCCGCGGACCAGCGTGGCCTGGGCGTCGGCGCCCGGCGGCACCGCGGCCCAGATCAGCCCCCCGCCCCAGTCGTAGATCACGTCGCCGCCGGTGGCGCGCGACAACGCCTGGCCCAGCGCGCCGCCAGAGGCCGGCGGGCAAACGATACGCCACACCGGCCAGGCCCCGAGCGCGCCGTTCGCCGCGAACGGCACCACGTCGCGCAGCGCACTCCAGATTGCGGCCGACGCATCGTCGGCGAGGCTGTCGACCGTTCCATAGGACGAGAGCGTCTGGCTCAGCGAGGCCGCCCGATGTGCCGCCGACGCCGAAATCCCCTCCAGCCGCACCAGCGTGACCGGCTGGCCTGAGGCTGCGAGGCCGGCGAGCGCACCGCCCCCGGTCCGCAACGCCGAACCCGGAAGATGCGCGGCGCCGGAGACGTCGAAGGGCGAACCCAGCGCCGCCGTCATCGCCTTGTTGGCGGTGACGTCGTCGAGCCCGCGCAGCAGCAGCGTCCGCTCGGCTTCCGGCTTCGGCATGACCTTAAGCGTGACCTCGGTCATGACCGCGAGCGTGCCCCAGGAACCGGTCAGCAGCTTGCAGAGATCGTAGCCGGTGACGTTCTTCACCACCCGCCCGCCGGTCTTGAAGCTGTCGCCAAACCCGGACACCGCGTGCGCCCCGAGCAGATGATCCCTGATACCACCGGCCTTGATGCGGCGGGGACCGGCCAGTCCGGCGCCGATCATGCCGCCGATCGTGCCGGCGCCCGCGGTGCCGAGCAGCACAGACGTGTCCATCGGCTCGAAGGCGAATTGCTGGTTCTTGGCGTCGATCAGGGATTGCACGTCGGCGAGCGGCGCGCCGGCCTGCACGGTGATGATCAGTTCGTTCGGCTCATAGGAGGTGACCGCATTCAGCGCCGAGACGTCGAGCAGCGCATTGGTCGCCATCGGATGGCCGATGGCGCGCTTCGATCCATGTCCAATGACCTCAAGCGGCTGCTCGCTGGCAACCGCCGCGCGCACCACTTCCTCGACGTCTTTTGCGTCTCTGACCTTGAGCGTATCCACGCCATAGCCGGTAGCCAAATTCGGCTCCGAAATCAAATGCGCGCGCCGAACAAATTTCTGAATGCGAGGAGTCCGGCGTCGGTGATTTCGACGGAGCGGCCCTGCGGCCGGCGCCGGATCCAGTCCCGTTGCAATGCAAGGTCGGCAACCGCAGCCCCCGCCCGCCCGGCCAGATGCGGACGCCGCTCGCTCCAGTCGAGACAGGGCCGGCACAAGATCCGCCGGCTCCGCGCCGGCGAACGCAGGTCGATGCCGAGATCGCCGAGAAAAGCACGGCCGCAAGCAGTCAGCTCGCCGGCCTCATGGTCGAGATTGAGATGGCCGCGATCCCGCATCGCGTCGGTGACGGCGACGCCGAGCTCGCCGGCAAGGTGGTCGTAGCAGGTCCGGGCCCGGCGCATCTCGGGATCGATGCGCGGCGGCGGCCGGGACGGGTGCGGATCGATCGCGGCAACCGTCATCATGCCCTCGAGCATCTGCGCAACCAGCGGCGTAGCCAGCCGGTAGAAGCGGCGCGGACCACGCCGCTCGACCTTGAGCAGCGCCCGCTCGACCATGCGCGAAAGGTGCCAGCTCGCGGTCTGGGGCGTCACGCCCGCGACCAGCGCCAGTTCGCTCGCAGTCTGCGGGCGTCCGTCCATCAGCCGCGACAGGATGCTGGCACGGCCGGGATCGGCGATCAGCCCGGCGAGTTCGGCAAGCTCCGGTGCGATGGTCTGCATGGCCGGCTCCGCATCGATCGAAATATGCCCCTTGCGCTTGTCGCACGTCATGCCGCTGCAACGCTTCGATCATGATCGAAATGTTCACGACATCGACAATTCGACCATCACCGAACTGGGACGCCGAACGATCGACTATCTCTCGCGTTGCGGTTCGGCCGGCAGGACGGTTGGCGCGAATCATCTGGAGGCGAACATGAAACGTTCGGAAGTTTCGACCACGACGATGATCCTCACCCGACGATCGGCCATCGGCTCGTTCGCGATCATGGCGATCGCCGGCGTCTCGCCCTGGGCCGGATCGCAAGCTCGATCGGAGCACAGCAACGGAGGAATGCCAATGAAGCACTATGCGATGAGCACGAGAACCATCAGCGACGCGATCAACACGTCAGGCCTTCTGGTTGTGGCGCAATGGGAAGCCAAGGAGGGACAGGCCGACAAGGTGGCGGAAATCCTCGACGGCTTCCTGCCCGAGGCGCAGAAGGACCCCGGCACCAAGCTGTTCCTGATCGGCCGCGGCAAGGATAATCCGGCGCAATTCCTGTTCTACGAATTGTTCCAGGACGAAGCGGCGTTCAAGGCACACCAGGACAGCGCGGCTTTCAAGACCTACATCGCGGAGCAGGCGCTGCCGCTGCTCGCCAAGCGCGAGCGGTCGCAATACGCGCTGCTGTGAAGAAAAGCGCGGCGGGGAGGATGCTAGAGCGTTTTCGAGCGAAGTGGACCCGGTTCGCGTGAAGAAAACGCGTCAAGACAAGAAGCGAGAGCTTCGGTTCTGATTCGATCAGAACCGAAGCTCGTCCTTCCCGCCGGCGCGGGTCAGATCGACGCGCCGCTGTTGCCGAGCGTTGCGCGCAAGCCGGCCCGCTCGGGCGGCCTGCGCCAGAAGCCGACGATCGAGATCCGCGACAGCACCGCGGCCTCGAGGCTCTCGACCTGGGTTCGGAGCCGAAGCGCGTGTTTCTCGACGAGATGCCAGGACGCGACGGCGACGCCGAACGCGAGCGGCAGGCTGATCAGGAGGTTCAGATACCAATGCTGGACCGGCGGGCCGAAGGTGGCGACGCATTGCTGGATGACGAAGCCGTAGAGATAAAGCCCGTAGGAATAATCGCCTGACGAGACGATCCAGCTCCGCCGCGGATTCATCAGGCCAAGATAGCACGCGACATAGGCGGCCGGCACGGGAGCCAGCGCGTCGCCACGTCCGGTCGCCATGCCGGCGGCGCACAGCACCAGCGCCAGCAGGCATACAGTGCGGTTGAACGGCACCTTGTCGCGCCAGAGGTAGAAGCCGACACCGGCAAGAAAGCAGAACACCAGAAGGTGCGGGCGAAGCTGGATGGGCACCTCGTCCCAGCGGTAGATGTCGTAGACGATGAGCCCGATCTGGGCGATCACCATGAACCCGAGGAATGCCACCCGGTTGAAGCAAATCGTGAGCACGGCGAGCAGCGCCAGGATGACGTAGCACCACAGCTCATACGGCACGGTCCAGAGCTGGGCGTTCACCAGATCCAGCAGCGGATTGTGCAGGAATACGCCCGGCAGCTCGTAATGGATGTCGCCGACGATATTGAGAAAATAGGCGTGGAATTTCGGATCGGCGACATATTGCGCCAACGGCAGCGCGGTGAAGACCGAACCGATGATGATTGCCGATAGCGTGGTTTCGACCGCGAGCGCCGGTCCGATCCGCAGCACGCGCAGGCCGAGGAAGGAAATCAGGCTCTTGCACCGGAGCAGGCTTGCGGTCACCAGGAAGCCGCTCAACGCAAAGAACAGCGCAAGGATCATCGCGACGCCGATGCGCAGCGTGCTCTGGATCTCCAGCGCGCGGCCGAGCCCGAGCGTCACGTTCGTGCTGTGCAGGCCAATGATCGACGCCGCCAGCGCGATCCGCATGTAGTCGAAACCCGCGGGCCGATTGCGCGAAAGCGCCAGCTGATCGGCCAGGCTGGGCATCGATGTGCTCCCGAAGACGTGCATCTGCGGAAAATACCGAGCAACAGTCTAAGGCCGTGTAAATGGGTCCGCGCTGTAATTGCAGCGACGCACGGGCGCCAGCCACCGCGCAAGGATCGGTTAAGGTTATCGGCCGGCTAGGGCGATCTGTCGAATTGTATCGACCGGCCTCGCGCGTTGGTGGCTCTGGGCGCACGCTCACGCATGTTGGCCTCGGGGCCAATAGCGGACGTGGCTCCTGATGCCCTGGAAGCAGACTTGTTATCGTCATTCGGCAACCATTGATTTGATCGCGGCTCCGCCGGGAGAAACCACCACAATGCACATCAAACTGACAGCCATCGCGCTGCTCGCGATCATCGCGCCGGGACAGGCGGGTGGTGCCATGCTCACCGACGCCGAGGCAACGTTCCTCGACCAGCTCGCTACCGCAGCCGCGGTGCTTGAACAACGATGCACCGGCTATGAGGCCAATGGTTCCGGCGGCGTTCAAACGGGCGCCAGACTTCTCGGCAGCCCCGATGCCGCGATGGCCATGATCAATGCCTTCGACGCGGCCATCAAGGCTCACGACGGCAATGACTACAATCCGCGCAAATTCCGCCCCGAGGTGTCCGATGCGGCCGGCAAGACCTTCAAGCGCGTCCGGGCGGCGTTGATCACAGACCCGGAAGCGGCCTGCGCCGCCTATGGCGATAGCGGCGCGGCGTCGGGGCTACTCAGACGGTACTAAAGCGCGATAAGATTGGGTTGAATCGTCATCGCGCTTTAGCTCTTTGTTTGACCATGATCTTTTCGGAAAACCGCTTCGCACTTTTCCGGATCATGCTCTAGAACCGCGGGATATCCGGGAAGGCCAGCTTGCCGGCGTGGACGTGCACGCGGCCAAGCTCGGCGCAGCGGTGCAGGGTCGGAAACACCTTGCCGGGGTTGAGCAGGCCCCCGGCATCGAAGGCGCATTTCAGCCGCTGCTGCTGGTTGAGGTCGATCTCGGTGAACATGTCCGGCATCAGGTCGCGCTTCTCGATGCCGACCCCGTGCTCGCCGGTGAGCACGCCACCGAGCTCGACGCAGCAGCGCAGGATGTCTGCGCCGAACGCCTCCGCCTTCTCGATCTCGCCCGGCTTGTTGGCATCGTAGAGGATCAAGGGATGCAGATTGCCGTCGCCGGCGTGGAACACATTGGCGACACCGAGGCCGTATTTCTCGGACAGCTCGCGGATCCGCGCCAGGGCCTTCGGTAAGGCGCCGCGCGGGATGGTGCCGTCCATGCAGAGGTAGTCCGGCGAGATGCGCCCGACCGCGGGGAACGCCGCCTTGCGGCCGGCCCAGAACAGATTGCGCTCGGCCTCCGAGGTCGAGATCTGGCAGGAGGTCGAGCCGCAGCCTTGCGCGATCGCCTCGACCCGCTTGATCAGCTCGTCGACCTCGACCTGGGGGCCGTCGAGCTCGATGATCAACAGCGCCTCGACGTCCAGCGGATAACCGGCGTGAACGAACGCCTCCGCGGCGTGGATCGCGGGCTTGTCCATCATCTCCATGCCGCCCGGGATGATGCCGGCGCCGATGATCCGCGCGACGCATTCGCCGGCCGCCTCGACCTCGGCGAAGCCGACCATCAGCGCACGCGCCGTCTCCGGCTTCTGCAGGATGCGCACGGTAATCTCGGTGATGACGCCGAGCAGCCCCTCCGAGCCGGTGATGATTCCCATCAGATCATAACCGGCATTCTCGGCCGACTTGCCGCCGATGCGCAGGATCTCGCCACTCATCAGCACGATCTCGCAGCCGAGCACGTTGTTGGTGGTCATGCCGTATTTCAGGCAGTGCACGCCGCCGGAATTTTCCGCCACATTGCCGCCGATCGAGCAGGCGATCTGCGACGACGGATCGGGCGCGTAGTAGAAGCCGGCATGCGCGACCGCCTGGCTGATCGCGAGGTTGGTGACGCCGGGCTCGGTGACCACGACGCGGTTGTCGAAGTCGATCTCGCGAATCCGCTTGAACTTGCCGAGCCCGAGCAGCACGCCGTCGGCAAGCGGCAGCGCGCCGCCGGACAGCGAGGTGCCGGAGCCGCGCGGCACCACCTTGATGCCCTGGCCCTGGCAATATTTGAGCACCTTCGACACCTGCTCGGTGGTATCGGGCAGCACCACGACCATCGGCGGCTGCCGATAGGCGGTCAGGCCGTCGGATTCATAGGCCAGCATCTCGGCGGCGCTGTCGATCACGCCCTCGCCCGGGACGATTGCGCGCAAGGCGGCCACGATTTCGGCGCGGCGAGCGAGGACGGCCTGGTCGGCCGCCGGCATCATGATGGACATCGTTGTTCCCTCGGCTGGGCTTTTGCCCTTCGCCGATTTGTTACGACAAATCAATCACGTCTGCACCTGTTTCAGTGCACCGGCCGAAGGTCGGATTGCCCCACCCCGCAATGGCGAGTTCTCTCTCGGACAAGCGGGCGGCCGCGAAACCTGTCAAAGTTTCGTGGCTTGTCCTGTCCAAGCCGGACATGCCACAAACGATCACTACCTCCCGGGACGAAACGAAGAGAACCCCATGAACCTAAAGACCTTGAGCGCGCTGGCGGTCGTCACATCGCTGGCTTCCGCATCCTCCGCGCTGGCGCAGGATGCCGCCGCCGGCAAGACCTCGTTCAATAAATGCCTCGCCTGCCACGCAATCGGCGAAGGCGCCAAGAACAAGGTCGGCCCCGAGCTCAACGGCCTCGACGGCCGCCATTCCGGCTCCGCGCCGGACTACAATTATTCCGATGCCAACAAGAATTCCGGCATCACCTGGAACAAGGAAACCTTCCTCGAATACATCAAGGATCCGAAGGCCAAGATCCCCGGCACCAAGATGGCATTCGCCGGCATCAAGAACGAGAACGAGGCCAACAACCTCTGGGCCTACGTCTCCTCGTTCGACAAGGACGGCAAGCAGAAGTAATCGGCGGTATCGGTCGCGCCGTCCACCCGGCGCCAATGCCGGGGCGGACGTTAGAACGGGGATGGCCTTTCTTCGAAACGCCATCCCCTTTCAGCGCGGCAAGAGATTGGTCTTGGCGAGATCGACCACCTCGTCGCCACGGCCGCTCATCACCGCGCGCAGCACCCACAGGCTGAATCCCTTCACCTGCTCCAGCGTAATGGTCGGCGGCATCGACAGCTCCTGCGTCGCGGTCACGACGTCGAGCACCGCCGGGCCGTCATGCGCGAGCACGTCGCGGATCGCGCCCTCGAGCTCGCCGGGATCCGACACCCTGACGCCGTGAATGCCCATGGCGCGGGCCATCGCCGCGAAATCGGGATTCTTCAGATCGACCCCGGTCTCGATGAAGCCGGCGGCCTTCATCTCCAGCGCGACGAAGCCGAGCACGCTGTTGTTGAAGATCACGACCTTCACCGGCAGCTTGGCCTGGGTCAGCGTGATCAAATCGCCCATCAGCATGGCGAAGCCGCCATCGCCGGACATCGACACCACCTGCCGTCCCGGCTGCGCCGCCTGCGCGCCGATCGCATGCGCCATCGCATTGGCCATCGAGCCATGGACCCAGGAGCCGACCAGACGGCGGCGGCCGTTCATTTTCAGATAACGCGCGGCCCAGATCGTCGGCGTGCCGACGTCGGCGGTGAACACCGCATCCTCGCTCGCCTGCTCGCTGAGCAGGCGCGCCAGATATTGCGGATGGATCGGCTTCTGGCCCGGCTTGCCGCGGGCGAGATCGTCGAGCCCGGCACGGGCGTCCTTGTAATGCGCGAGGCTGGCATCGAGATGCTTGCGGTCGGTCTTCACATGGAGCTTCGGCAGCAGCGCGGCGATGGTCTCGCCGACCTCGCCGACGATGCCGAGATCGAGCTTGCAGCGGCGGCCGAGATTTTCGGGGCGGATATCGACCTGCGCGATGTTGATGCCGGTCGGGAAGAACTGCTTGTAGGGAAAATCGGTGCCCAGCATCAGCAGCACGTCGCAGCCGTGCATGGCGGCATAGCCGGAGGAAAAGCCGATGAAGCCGGTCATGCCGACGTCGTAGGGGTTGTCGTATTCGACATATTCCTTGCCGCCGAGCGCGTGCACGATCGGGCTCTTCAGCGTCTCGGCAAGCTTGATCAAGCCGTCATGCGCGCCGGCGCAGCCGCGGCCGCAGAACAGCGTGACGCGCCGCGCGCCGTTGAGCAGCGCCGCCAGCGCGTTCAACTCGTTATCGGCCGGACGCACCACCGGCGCCGGCGGCAGCAGGCCGGCATTCGGTGCGATGTCGCGCTTCGGCGCCGTCCGCATCGCGACGTCGCCCGGCAGCACCAATACGGCGACACCGCGCTTGCCGACCGCGGCGCGGATCGCGTTCTCCAGCATGTAGGGCAGTTGCGCCGGATCCGACACCAGTTCGCAATAATGGCTGCATTCGCGAAACAGGTCCTGCGGATGCGTCTCCTGGAAATATCCGCCGCCGATTTCAGCGGAGGGGATCTGGGCCGCGATCGCCAGCACCGGCGTGCGGCTGCGATGCGCGTCGAACAGGCCGTTGATGAGGTGGAGATTGCCGGGGCCGCAGGAGCCTGCGCACACCGCGAGCGCGCCCGTGATCTGGGATTCGGCGGCGGCTGCGAACGCAGCCACCTCCTCGTGACGCACATGCAGCCAATCGATCGTGCCGCGCTTGCGCAACGCCTCGGTCAGGCCGTTGAGGCTGTCGCCGACGACACCATAGATGCGCTTGACGCGGGCCTGGGCAAGGGTTTCAGCGATGAGGTCGGCAATGTTGTCGATCCGCATGAGACGTGTCCTTTGCTGCAATCCGAAACCGCGTGGGCCGCATGATGTTCGGCGCCACGCGGCGGCGCAAGCCTTGCCGGATCACATTCGCGCGGCGCAAACGCGCGGCAGCTATTGCGCCGTCACCGCGTCCCGCACCATCAGGCCGGCCATCGTCTCGATCTCGGACGCCACGAGATCGGGCACGACGTACTGCACCATGTGGCCTGTGCCCGGCAGCACGATCAGCTTCGCGTTCAGCGCCGATGCGGCGAGCGGCCGCGAGTGGATGCCGGTCGAGACCGTCTTGTCGACGCCCGAAATGATTGACAGCGGCGCGCTGATCTCGGCATAGCGCGGGGTCTGTTCGACAACGGCCGCCTTCAGCGTGACGAGGTCGTGCGCATTGGCGATGAACTCGCGCGGACGCAGCAGGAGCAATGTCTCGCTGTCGCGTACGAAATTAGCCGGCACCGGCTGCGGCGCGAACACGCCGCGCGTAGCCGAATTGGCGACGAGGAAACCGAGCGGCATCGTGATCGTGTGCGCAAGCAATGGTCCGATCAAAGGTGTCGAGATCACATCATTGTAGCGTCCAGCGCCGCCGCGCCACGGATAGGCGACAGGCGCGAGCAGCACGATGCCGGCGACGCGATCCGGATGATCCAGCGCAATGCGCAAGGCGAGTGCGCCGGCCCAGGAATGCGCCACCACGATCGCCCGCTCGACGCCGAGCCTGGTCAGCGCCTCCACGATCATCCGGGCCTGGATCGCGGGCGTCGAATCCGCGACGCGCGCGCGGGTGCTCCAGCCGTGACCCGGCCGATCGATCAGGATCACCCGGCGCGCTTTGGCAACGCGATCGCCGAGCGGCTGCATCGCGCGGAGATTGGAGCTTGCACCATGCAGCATCACGACCGGCGGCCCGACCGCGTCGCGCGGGCCGAGTTCGACCACATGCAGCCGCGCCCCGGCCACATCGATCATTCGCCCCTGAGGCGGAAAGGCGCGCTGGATCAGCACGGCGCCGATTTGCGTTACCAGGGCCAAGGCCAGCCCTGCGGCCGCCAGCGCAATGATTGCGGTCAACATCGAGGGGATCCGAAAGGTCTCAGGCACCTGATTGGGCACCTGACAATTACGACGAAGCCGAAATCAGGTTCCGCGCGGATGTGCCCCCTGCCAGGGCATGCTCTTGTTCGCAAACCCAATTGTCGATTATCCGGCTCGCGCCCGGCGCGGAGTTGTCCACAATGCGCCCAGCCTGTGGATAGCGGGTTCATACCTGCGTCATTAGTCATTTCATAGATTGGCGGTGGCAATTTCGCCATCAGACGCGAGGCTTCATCGAAACCGGGACGCCACTGGAACGCTTCCTGGTTTGTACACAGTATCCACAGGAACCGGCGTCCGCATGACGAGTTCAACGGGAAGTAATCGGAGGAGTACCATGATTTCCGACCCTAGCGATGCGGCCATCGATCAGATCGTGGCGAGTTGCAATGGCGACCTGCGCGGCGCCCTGAAGGCACTGTTGCTGGTGAATGAGCACCTGGAGGCGGAGCTTCAGCAATTCTATGCTGCCGTAGCCCAGGACACCGCATCCCGCGGCAAGTTCTTGCACTAGCCTCCTGCGCCGGACCGTACCGCGAGCAAGCATCAAGCTCGCGCGCAACGTGTCCATTCGCGGCCATCGCCCCACGATCGCGATCAATCGCACGCAATCAGATGTCGCGGCCTTCGACCTTTTCGGTCAGCTGCTTGACGATCTGCGGCACCTTCTCGAGGTAGGGATCGA
This sequence comes from Bradyrhizobium sp. BRP56, assembly GCF_020194035.1. Lineage (NCBI taxonomy): Bacteria > Pseudomonadati > Pseudomonadota > Alphaproteobacteria > Hyphomicrobiales > Nitrobacteraceae > Bradyrhizobium > Bradyrhizobium sp. BRP56. Next base: position 63,296 of record NZ_JADYVV010000038.1, on the reverse strand, counting down.
CAGCCAGCGCCTTGCGGAAGGCGTCGAGCGCACGCTTGTCGTCGCCCATGTCCTGCATGATCATGCCGACGCCCGCCAGCGCGCCGAAATGGCGGGGTTCACGGGTCAGCACCTGCTGCAGGTCTCCCAGCGAACGAACGTAATCGTTCTTCAAATAGTAGATCGTCGCACGCCGGTTCCAGGCCTCGACATAGTCGGGGCGGAGCTTGATCACCGCGTCCAGCAGCTTCAGCGCGACATCGACATTCTGGGCGTCGATCGCCGCCTTGGCGCGCACCATCAACAGCGCCGCGGTATCACTCGGGGTTTGCAGCCACAGCGCCCAGATCCGCGCCTCGACATGACGGGCACTGTCCTCGTCGGGCGCGGCCTTCAGGGCGCCGAACAGGAAATCCAGCCCGCGGGTCCGGTCGGCCGGCACCTTCGGCAGCTTGGTCGGAGCTTCAGGTAGTTTTTTCTGGGCCCTGGGCGGCGGGACCACCCGCGGATCGTCCTGCGCGACGGCTGCAACGGGCATGGCCAGAAGCGCGGCGATCAGGATCGCCAGCCGGCGGTTGGTGGGCCCCAGGAACTTGAATCCGAGCTTTAATCCCATGGCCGAAGTCTAGACGCACAACGCCGCACTGCAAAGCAGCGCGGCGTCAAAGACCTGTGAAGGAAGGATCGGAATCGGCCGGCGATCCGGGCGGGATCAGCTTCGTCGATCAGATTTCTCGGATCAACCCTGGCGCGCCTTGAAGCGGCGCTGGACCTTGTTGATCACGTAGACGCGGCCCTTGCGGCGAACCAGACGGTTGTTGCGATGGCGGCCGCGCAGCGACTTGAGCGAGTTACGGACCTTCATGGGACAATCCTGTTACTTCGAAAGGCCCGTGTTGGAGGCCGTACCTGGTCATGCCAATATTTGGCAAAATGGGATTTATCCCGACAAGCGGCCTGCCGCCCGGGACGGCCGGGTTCTAAGCCATCGGACCGTTAAATGTCAACCGAGATGGGCCGATTTTCGGGCCTGTCCTGGTCCGGAACCCGCGCCAGGCATCGCGCCACGCCATTGAGATCGCTTCGGAAACGGCGACGGCCACAATTATCCGGACCGACGAGGCGACCCGCCGTCGCCTTTTGACGATGGCGCCACGGCCGCCGAATCGAGTTTTCGTCCTCCTCGCGCCCGCCCCGATCGTGACCGAACCGGACTTTGCGCCGGATTGAGCTCGGCGCGGGGCCATAAGCCTTCAACGCCACGGCGCTTGCGAAAATCGTTATATCATATAATTATTTTCCATCACCAATGAACACGCCGCCGGGGAAACCGAATGCCCAAGCTCAAACTGCCCGACATCGAAAAGGTCACCGCGATCGACATCCACACCCATGCCGAGGAGCCGTGCGGCATGCATGGCGACGACGGTTATGACGACTTCCAGGCGCAGATGGCCGACTACTTCAAGTCGCCGCACAAACATCCGCCGACCGTGCCGGAGACCGCGGCCTACTACCGCGCCAAGAACATCGCCGCGGTGATCTTCCCGGTCGACGCCGAGCGCGAGACCGGTTTCCGCCGCTACAACAATTACGAAATGCTCGAGGTCGCCTCCGACCATCTCGACGTGCTGATCCCGTTCGTCTCGATCGACCCGCACAAGGGCAAGCTCGGCGTCCGCGAGGCGCGCAAGCTAATCGAGGAATACGGCGTCCGCGGCTTCAAATTCCACCCGACCATGCAGGGCTTCTACGCCAACGACCGCATGGCCTATCCGCTGTATGAAGCCATCAATGACGGCGGCGCGATCGCGCTGTTCCACACCGGCCAGACCGGCGTCGGCTCCGGCATGCCGGGCGGCATGGGGATGCGGCTGAAATATTCCAACCCGATGTACATGGACGACGTCGCGGCGGATTTTCCCGACCTCAAGATCATCCTCGCGCATCCCTCCTTCCCCTGGCAGGAAGAGGCGCTGTCGGTCGCGACCCACAAGCCGAACGTCTATATCGACCTGTCCGGCTGGTCGCCGAAATACTTCCCGCCGATCCTGGTGCGCTACATCAACTCGATTTTGCAGGACAAGATGCTGTTCGGCTCCGACTGGCCGGTGATCACGCCGGACCGCTGGCTCGCCGATTTCGCCAAGCTCGACATCCGCGACGAGATCCGACCGAAGGTCCTGAAGGCCAACGCGCGGAAGATTTTGGGCATCTAGGGGAGTATTGTCGGCGGCAAGCTTCGGAGGTGGTTCATGACGAACTTCACCGGACTTGCCACCCTCTCCGCACTCCTGATCGGAAGCGCAGGGCTCTGCTGCGCGGCACGCGGCGGGCAGCCGCCCGCGTTCGTCGAATTCGAGAGCCCGCTTGCAAATGCGCAGCCGCTGCAAGGCTATCTGCGAACACCCGACGGACCGGGCCCCTCACCCGCCGTGGTGCTGCTGCACGGCTGCGGCGGCTTCTTCAAGCAACTCGACGAGCGCTGGGGCAAGCGCTTGGCGGCCTGGGGCTATGTCACGCTCACGGTCGACCGGTTCGGGCCGCGCGGCATCAGCAGCGCCTGCACGGGCAGCGCGCCGGCGGCAACCGTCCATGACGCCTATCGTGCGCTGAGCTATCTCGCGCGGCAATCGGCGGTCGATCCCGGTCGCGTCGCGGTGGTCGGGTTCTCGCAAGGCGCCTGGCTCGCCCTGCTCTCGGTCGAGCGTGGCGCGATCGAACATAACGCGGCAGAGAAATTCCGCGCGGCCGTCGCGTTCTACCCGCCCTGCCTCAGCATCAAGGGCGACATGACGGTGCCGACGCTGATCATGGTCGGCGAACTCGACGACTGGACGCCGGCCAAGGAGTGCCGGACCCTGGCCGAGGGCCGCGACGACTACGGCATCTCCCGGCAGAATAGTGCGGGACACCCGATCGAGCTGATCGTCTATCCCGGCGCCTATCACGGTTTCGACGTGCCACATTACAGCACGCCGGTGCAGATGCTGGGTCATCACCTCGAATTCAACGAGGTGGCCAGGGATCAATCCATCGACGCACTCAGGAAATTCCTGTATGCGACAATCGGCGGGCAAGAGAGATCACAATGACCATCAAGGCAATCGTCTTCGACGCCTACGGCACACTCTACGACGTCCAGTCGGTGGCCGACGTCACCGAGGATGCGTTTCCCGGCTATGGCGACATCATCACGCAGGTCTGGCGCATCAAACAGCTCGAATACTCCTGGCTGCGTTCGCTGATGCGGCGCTACCAGGATTTCGCCGTCGTAACCCGCGACTCCCTCGCCTACACGCTGCGCTGCCTCGGCCTGCAATATGACGCGGCGACCTTCGCCCGCATCATCGACAAATATCAGCATCTGGCGCTGTATCCGGATGCGGTCGGCGCGCTCGAGGCGATGAAGGGCAAGAAGCTCGCGATCCTGTCCAACGGCAGCCTCGACATGCTGAATGCGCTGGTGCGCAATTCAGGCCTCGACCGCGTGCTCGATGCGACCATCAGCGTCGATGCCCACAAGGTGTTCAAGCCGGCGCCGGAGGCCTACACGCTGATCGAGGAGGTGCTGAAAGTACCGCCGGCGGAGGTGCTGTTCATCTCCTCCAATCCGTGGGACGCCTGCGGTGCCAAGTCGTTCGGCCTCAACGTCGCCTGGATCGAGCGGGTGACGCCGCAAGCGATGGCGCTGGCCTGCGTCGAAAGCGAGACGGTCGCTCCATTGACGATGTTCAAGGCGCTACGTACCCAGATGGACGAGCTCGGCGTCGTGCCCGATCACCGGATCCACGGTCTCTCCGAACTTCCTGCCCTGGTGTCTGCCAGATCCTGACTAGCAAGGTCCTGAACAACATGAGCCTCGAGTCCGTCCGCGCCTTCTTCGCCGAGAAGGCGCCCGAAATCTCCGTGATCGAATCCAACACGAGCTCCGCGACCGTCGTGCTGGCGGCGGAGGCCTATGGCGTCGAGCCGGCGCGAATCGCCAAGACGCTGAGCCTGCGGGTCGGCGACCGCGTAGTGCTGATCGTCGCCGCCGGGACGTCGCGGATGGACAACAAGAAGGTGAAGGCGGCGTTCGGCGGCAAGCCGAAGATGCTCGGCCTCGACGAGGTCGCCGACATCACAGGCCACGAGGTCGGCGGCGTCTGCCCGTTCGGGCTGAAGGCGCCGCTGCCGGTCTATTGCGACGTATCGCTGAAGGCATTCGATGTCGTGGTGCCGGCGGCAGGCTCGACCCATAGCGCGGTCCGCATCACGCCCGACAGGATGGCGGAACTGACCGCGGCCGAATGGGTCGACGTCTGCGAAGTCAGACCTGGGGACTAGTCCTCATCGTCGAACGGGGGCCGCGATGGCGCCGGCTGCACCGGCTGTGGTGCACGCGGCCGTTGCTGCATCTGCGGCTGCTGCGGCGCGCGGCCCTGCGCTTGCGGCTGCTGGGCCCGGCCCTGCGTCTGCGGCTGTTGCGCGTTCGATTCGAACACGGCACGACAACTGTTGGAAAGTTGCGGCGTGTTCTGCCGCAGGCAAGCCACGATGCGCTGCACGTCGGGCACTTGGTCGCTGCAGAGCCGCCACACGTCCGGTGTGCACGCCATCTGCTGTTCCCAGGTTCCCCGATACTCCTCGGCGACGGCTGCCGTTGCCGTGACAGCTCCGCCGATCGCTATGGCAAGGCTCAGGACGATCCGCTGCGATCGCATGTCGGGCTCCCGTTGTTCCAGATACTGGCCCGCGCGCGCATGTTCCCGCGCCGCGATTTGCTCCAAAGCTGCCCAATGAATGCGGCCAAGGATCGTTCGCGCGGACAACTAAAAGTGAAGAGAGTTTGTCCCGGGAGTTCCCTATTCGACCTTGCCGATCTTCTTCACCGCCGCGATCAACCGCGCGCTGTCATCTGCAACAAATTTTGAGAACGCCGGCGCGTCCATATAGGCGACCGGACTGCCCGCAGTCTCGAAAGTCTTGATCACCTCCGGCGCCTTCACGGCATCAGCCATCGCCGCGCGCAGCCGCTCCATGATCGGCGCCGGCAGCGCTGATTGCGCGAACAGTCCCGCCCAGATGTAGAACTCGACGTCCTTGTAGCCGAGTTCCTTGAAGGTCGGCAGATCGGGGAAGCTCGCGATCCGCTCGGCGCCCCAATTGGCGAGCACGCGCATCTTGCCGTCCTCGACCTGCTGCTTGAGCGTGCCCGGCGCCGACGCCAATGCCTGCACGGTGCCGGAAAGCAGTGCGGTGAGCGCCGGGCCTGCGCCGCGGAACGGCACGTGCAGCAGCTTGATTCCTGCGCTCGCCGCGAACATCTCCATCGCGACATGCAGCGTGCCGTACGGACCGGACGAGCCGTAGGGGATCTGTCCCGGGCGTTTCTTCGCGTCGTCGACGAATTCCTGCAGCGTCTTCCACGGCGCCGAGGCCGGCACCGCCAGCAGCGTCGGGTCGGCGAGCACGCGCGCGATCGGCGCGAACTGCGACACCTCGTAGGCAACCGGACGATCGAACAGCCGGTCGGCCTCCGGCAGCACCGCGAGCGAGGACAGCGTCATCAGCAGCGTATAGCCGTCGGGCTCGGCGCGCGCCGCCTGCGCATTGCCGATCGATCCGCCTGCTCCGCCGGCGCGATTGTCGACGATCACGGGCTTGCCGAGGATACGCTCCAGCGCGAGCGCCACCGGCCGCGCCGCAAGGTCCGCCTGGCCGCCGGCCGGAAACGGCACGATCATCGTGATGTTGCGGTTGGGATAGGCGCCTTGCGCAAACGCGGAGTTGGCGAGCGCAGTCTGCGCAAGCGGCAATGCGGCGACGGCGCGCAGGAGTTCGCGGCGATTCATCGAGAGTTTCTCCCCAGTCATCTTTCTTGGCGATCGCAACCGATCGCGATGCCGCGGTCAGAGCCGCGGTTGGTCGCATGGTGCAGGAGCGGAGCGCTGATCTCAAGCGTCCCGCGCGTCGCATCTGACGCCGACTGACCGATGGGGAAGATCGAGCCTGGTCGGGCCGAGTGCACGCTGAGATTCGATCGAATAACGACGGCGCTGTGCTCCCTCTCCCCGTTCTTACGGGGAGAGGGTTGGGGTGAGGGGCTGCCTCCGCGTAAACGGCGACAGTTGGACTTGTGGAGGCTCCCCCTCACCCGGAACGCATCTAACGATGCGTCATAGCCGAAGCTCCGCTTCGGCGTTCTTGAGAACGGCCGCCAAAGGCGGCCTATACCTCTCCCCGCACGCGGGGCGAGGTAAAGCTGAATCCGCTGCGCGATGTGATGTAAGTCATCTTGCTCTAGCGCTTGCGCGCCGCCTTGCGGCTCTTTCCGACCGACCGCTTGCTGGCCGCGCCGCGCTTGGTCGCGGTCTTCTTGCTGGCCGCCGCGCGGCGAACCGGAACGGCTGCGGCCGGCTGCTTGCGCGCCGGCGCCTTCTTCGGCGCCTTCCTGGCCGTTTCCCTCGCAGCTTTCCTGGCGGCCTTCTTCGCTGCTTGCGGACGCGCGCGTCGCGCGGTTGTCGTGGTGCGGCGCCGCGTGCTGCTTCCTCCGATCGGAACGAGGTGGTCGTCGGCATCCAGTGTGAGCTGCTGGAGCGGAAACGCCGGCAGGAAGCTCGGGTCGTTGTAGAGCTTGCTCAAACTGTCCTGATCGAACTTGCCGCCCTGCCCGCGATCCTCGCCCGCGCCGGCGCGCCAGGCCGCTTCCCAGACCCGGGCCAGGGTCTTGGCACCGTCCTGCATGCAGGCCGCGGTGGCATCCTTCAGCTTCGACCACAGCGCCTCGACCTGGCCGCTGCCCATGTGGGAGTTGAACAGGTTGACGATGGTCATCGGCGGCAGCCGCTTCACGGTCCGCTGCATCAGCGCGACCACGGCAACCGCGGCGTCGCGGCCGGTCGGGGTGCCGCCCGGGACGATCTCCGCGACGTCGCTGGTCCTGGCGTCAGGGATCATCTTGATGAGATCCTTGCCGTGGCGGCCGATCATCGTGGTCTCGTACACGCTGTGCACCTTGGCATGCGCCTTGTCGTTCGGATCGAGGCCATGGTGGAATTGCGAGATATGCAGCGGCTGGCAGGCATCGCCGATGTAATGTGCGACGATGCCCGCGGCGCAGACGAATTCCAACTTCTTGTTGGCGGCGGCATACTCGACCATCTCGTCAAAAATCTGCCAGACCCGGAACGGCAATGCACCGCGCCGGTCCTCGCCGATCCCTTCGTAATAGTCGTTCCAGACCTTCGGATCGACGTTGCGCGTCGACTCCGCGCAAAGATCGAGCAGCGTCTTCCCGTCCCTGCCGGGCTTGTCCATGTCGGCGAAATGGTTGCTTTCGTCGGTGTGCCGGGTGAAGCGCCACACCAGGTCGGCGACATCGGCCAGCGGCGAGAATGTGCCTCGCTGATGCGGCTTGAGGTCGACGAGCAGCTTGTCGTCGAGGCCGATATTGTCGGAATTGGCGTCCATCATGGTGGCGAGCTTGGGCAACTTCGCATCGATCAGACCGGTCGCGTAGGCGCCGATCTTGACGTGGCCCCATTCGCCCCAATACTCGGTGTGACCGGCGTTCCAGTCGCCGATCAACTCGACATCGAGTTCGCGGCACAGCGTCGCCATGCAGATGCCGAGCGCAACCTGCATCGGGACCTTGCCGCTCGATCCGAACAATTCCTGGCCGCCCCATTCGAGCGCCAGGGGACTGAGGATCCGCGCGCCGCTGGCGTTCTTCTTGGCGTCCGGATCGTCGACAAACCAGACCGTGCCGGAGTCGCCCGGATAATTGTTGAGCGGCGTGTCGCCGTCGCGCGGGCCGATCACGAAATCGCTGACATATTCCACGCCGCCGACGGTCTTGTAGCGATAGAACAGGCCGAGGATCTTGCCCTTCATCAATCCGCTGGTCGCACCGAACGCGATCAGCGGCTGGTTGATGATGTCGAGACGGAAGGTGCCGACATTGAGGTCGACGACGTCGCCGACCTGGCCGACGCCGTAAACCTGTGCGGTCCAGCCCTTGACGTCATCGACGCGGATCAGGCCGGCATCGAGATTGGCCACCACGCGCGAGCCGGGCCAGCCGGGATAGACCTCGCTAAAGGCGCGCTTGCCGAGTTGCAGCGCATCGCTGACGCCGAGGCGGCGGTCGGTGTTCTTGAAGCCGGCGAAGATCTCGCGACCGGCGGCGCCGACCACGTGACGGTTGGAGAGCGCAAACACCGTCTCGCCATTGGTGACGAGACAGCCGATCGAGCCGCGGTGGATTTTGCCCTGGATCATGGTCTGCACCGGAAAGCCGCCGCCGACCAGATCGCTCTTGAACACCGGCGGATCGACGGTGCCGGGGCTGCCGTCGTTCGGATCGACCTTGACGACGCAGGTGGGCACGACGCGACCATCCGGCAGATAGAGGAACGGAGGCACCAGCTGGTCCTGCTTCTCGGGGTGGTTCTTCAGCTCGGAGCGCTTCATCCAGTCGCGGACGAAGACGAGGATGCAGGGCCACGACCAGTCCTTGACCGACGAATTGAACAGCGTGCGCGGTCCGAGTGCCTGCGGCTTGGAGTGCGCCTTTCTTTCCGTCGCGTTGCGGTCGTTGTCCCGGATCAGATAGCGGCCGATCGCCGTGGCGTAGACCGATTGCAGATGGGCCAGATGCACGTGATAGGCCTCGCGGGCATCGAGCAGATCCTTCACCGACAATGACGTGAAGTCATGCTTGGTCAGATCAATCATCTGGTTCCTCCGAAAATGCGCTTTGCGGCAACACCGGTGCAGGACGCAGAAATAGACGATCGCGGCAGCCCTCGATCGTGGGTTAGTTCACATAAGCAATACAATTTAAAAGGGATGACACGAATGTGACGGGGCGGGTCGGATGTCCCTCCACCGGTCGCGTGCGGATTTCTATTTCCGCTGCGCGCGCCCTTTGGCGAAATGCTTCGCCAGGAAATCCGCCAGCACCTCGACGCGCGCGGGCCGCGGGCCGCCGGGCGGGGTGACGAGATGCACGGCGCCCTCGGGCTGCTTCCAGCCTTTCAGGATCACCTCGACCTCGCCGCGCGCGATCGCGTCGCCGACGATGAAGTCGGGCAGATCGGCGATGCCGAGACCGGCGAGCAGCGCGGGCATCACAGCCTCGCCATTATTGACCCGGAGCTGGCCGGCGGGACGCACGCTCGCCTGCTCGCCCGACGCGTTGGTGTAGTGCCAGACGCCCTGAGTCGAGAGATAGGCGTAGCCGAAGCATTTGTGCTCGGCGAGATGCATCGGATGGGTCGGCCGGCCGTGGCGCTTCAGATAGGACGGCGCGGCCACCGTGTAGCGCGGCATGCCACACAGCCGCCGCGCGATCAGTGAGGAATCCGGCAGCCGCGCGATGCGCAGGCCAGCATCAAAGCCCTCGCCGATCAGGTCGACCGTGGCATCGCTCAAGTGCAGGTCGATCGAAACCTCCGGATAGGCCTCCATGAATTCCGGCAGCAGCGGCGCCACCGTCTTGATGCCGAAGCTCATCGGCACCGCGAGCCGCACCAGGCCGCGCGGCGTGGTCGATTGCGCCAGCGCCTCGTTCTCGGCGGCCTCGCCGTCGGCGAGCAGCCGCGCGGCGCGCTCCGACAATTTCTGGCCGGCATCGGTCAGCGCCAGCCGCCGCGAGGTGCGGTTGAACAGCCGGGCACCGAGGCGCTCCTCCAGCCGGCTGACCGCCTTGGACACCGTCGCCTTGGACAGCGAGAGCTCGGTCGCGGCCGCCGCAAACGACCGTAATTCCACGACTTTTGCGAAGATCGCGAGCGCCTCGAAGTCCGGCAGTTTCGACATGGGCCGCTGTCCTGATTGCTCAATACTGGAAACAATGAGTTTCAATAGTTTCTATTTCTATACCAAAGCCGGAGGCATATCCAAGTGCCATCCAAATTCAACCGATGGAGAAATCCAATGACAAAGAAGCTCTCAGGCAAGGTTGCCCTCGTCACCGGCGGTTCGCGCGGCATCGGCGCGGCCAGCGCTCGTGCACTCGCCGCGGAAGGTGCGAGCGTCGCGATCAGCTACGTCGCCTCTCCCGAGAAAGCCGAGGCCGTGGTCGCCGAATTGAAGGGCAAGGGCGTCAACGCCCGCGCCTACAAGGCCGACCAGGCCTCGTCATCCGATGTCGATCAGCTGGTGAAGACCGTCGCCGAGGATTTTGGCCGGCTCGACATCCTGGTCAACAACGCCGGTGTCGCATCGGGCGGCGCGGTCGACGATCCCAAGGCCGACACCGCGACGCTCGCTCGCCAGGAGGCGATCAACATCGACGGCGTGATCACCGCGATCCGCGCCGCCTCGAAGCTGATGGGTGAAGGCGGCCGCATCGTCACCGTCGGCTCCATGCTGGCGGACCGCGCCTCGTTCCCGGGCCTTGCCGACTACGTCGCCACCAAGGCGGCCGTCGTCGGCTACACCAAGGGCGCGGCGCGCGACCTCGGACCGCGCGGCATCACGGTGAATGTGGTGCAGCCGGGCTCGATCGACACCGACATGAACCCGAAGGACGGTGGCGAGTTTGCCGAGACGCAACGCCTGCAGCATGCGCTGCAGCGCTTCGGCCGCCCGGAGGAAGTCGCAGCAGGCGTCGTGTTCCTGGCAAGCCCGGAAGCCTCGTTCGTGACCGGCACCGTGCTCAACGTCGACGGCGGCTTCGGCGCCTGATCGCAAAATTTTCTGGAGACGCCGGGCGCGGTGTGCCCGGCCCGCTCCTCAACATCGACATCAAGGGGAATGACCATGATCGAACTCAGACCATTCGCAAAGCTCGGCGGCGCCGACCACGGCTGGCTGAAGGCCAAGCACCACTTCTCGTTCGCGAGCTACTACGATCCCGACAATGTCAGCCACGGCGCGCTGCGCGTCTGGAACGACGACGAGATCGCGCCCAACTCCGGCTTCCCGGCGCATCCGCACGCCAACATGGAGATCATCACCTATGTTCGCGAAGGCGCAATCACGCACCAGGACTCGCTCGGCAACAAGGGACGCACCGAAGCCGGCGACGTGCAGGTGATGAGCGCCGGCAGCGGCATCCGTCACTCCGAGTACAATCTGGAGCCGGCGAAGACCAAGATCTTCCAGATCTGGATCGAGCCGACGACGAAGGGCGGCCACCCGACCTGGGGCTCGAAGCCGTTCCCGAAGGCGGACCGCTCCGGCAAGCTCGTCACCATCGCCTCGGGTATCGACGGCGACGACGACGCGCTGCCGATCCGTGCCGATGCGCGGGTGCTCGCCACCACGCTGAAGGCCGGCGAGAGCGCGGAATACGAGGCCGACAAGGCCCGTCACCTCTATCTGGTGCCGGCGGCCGGCAGCATCGAGGTCAACGGCGTGCGCGTCAATGCCCGCGACGGCGCCGCGATCCGCGACGAGGCCAAGCTGAAGATCACCGCGCTCGAGGATGCCGAGCTCGTGCTCGTCGACGCGGCGTAAGTACCACATCCACACTTCGGCATGCCCGGGTTTGACCCGGGCATCCATCGGGCTTCGCAAGAGTTCTTCGTTTGATGGATTGCCGGGTCAAGCCCGGCAATGACGGGGTTCCTTAACTTCACCCTACTGCCAAACCACAAGGAGGCCATCATGGCCAAGGTTCTCGTTCTCTATTACTCCGCCTACGGTCACATCGAAGCGATGGCGAATGCCGTGGCGGAAGGCGCGCGCGAAGCCGGCGTCACCGTCGACATCAAGCGCGTCCCCGAGCTGGTGCCGGCCGAAGTCGCCAAGGCCTCGTACTACAAGCTCGACCAGGCCGCGCCGATCGCCAAGATCGACGATCTCGCCAACTACGATGCGATCATCGTCGGCACCGGCACCCGGTTCGGCCGCATGGCCTCGCAGATGGCCAACTTCCTCGACCAGGCCGGCGGCCTCTGGGCCAAGGGCGCGCTGCACGGCAAGGTCGGCGGCGCCTTCACCTCGAGCGCGACCCAGCATGGCGGCCAGGAGACCACGCTGTTCTCGATCATCACCAACCTCCTGCATTTCGGCATGACGGTGGTCGGCCTGAACTACGGCTTTGCCGGACAGATGAAGCTCGACGAGGTCACCGGCGGCGCGCCCTACGGCGCAACCACGATCACCGGCGGCGACGGCAGCCGCCGGCCGAGCGAGAACGAACTCGCCGGCGCCCGCTATCAGGGCCGCGCGATCGCGGAGACCGCGAGGAAACTTCACGGCTGATGCGACGGGGGCGGCATTCTCGTTCGCGATTGCCGCCCCTGCCTAAGTCGCGACGTCGTTCCCGGACAACGGCGCAAGAGCGATCGCTCCTCGAACGCCAAGAGACGCCGAGAGACGCCAAGAAAGGCCGATAATCGACGTAATAGGCGTCCATGCCCAAAATAGCCTGACAATTGGCCGCGAATTGAGCTCTTGAGCGGCGACAAGCCACGTGTCATCGTGCCCGTCAATATCCAGGCCGGAGCAACATGACGGTTCCCTGTCGCGTCCTAATGATCTATCCGAAGTTCGTTCAGGACTCCTTCTGGAACTATACGGAAGCTTGTGAACTCGTCGATGCGAAGTATCCGGCGGCGCCGCTCGGACTGATCACCGTTGCCGCCATGCTGCCGAAGCATTGGGATATTCGCCTCATCAACCGTAACACCGAGCCCTTGACGGACGCCGATCTCGACTCGGCCGATCTTGTCATGATCGGCGGCATGCTCAACCAGCAGCCTGATTTTCTCCACCTGATCGATCTCGCACACCGGCACGGCAAGCCGGTATGTGTCGGCGGACCTGACGTCTCCTCCAGCCCGCATCTTTACGCCGACGCGGACTTCCAGGTGATCGGTGAGGCAGAGCAAATCATTCAGCAATTTGTCGCCGCCTGGGAAAGCGGAGAGCGCAAGGGCGTGTTCGTCGCCGAGAAATTCAAGATCGACGTCACGCTAAGCCCGATGCCCCGCTATGACCTGATCAATTTCGACCACTATCTCTTCATTGGCGTGCAATATTCACGTGGCTGCCCGTTCACCTGCGAGTTCTGCGATATTATCGAGCTGTATGGTCGTGTGCCGCGCACCAAGACCCCCGATCAAATTCTCGCTGAGTTGCAAGCGCTCTACGATCACGGTTATCGCGGACATGTCGATTTCGTCGACGACAACTTCATCGGGAACAAGAAAAACCTCCGCATCCTGCTGCCGCAGCTCAAAGCCTGGCTGGAGGAGCGAGACTATCCGTTCGAGTTTTCGACGGAAGCCTCGATCAATATCGCTGACGACAGCGAGCTGTTGCAGGCGATGAAGGACGCGAACTTCTTCGGGATTTTCGTCGGCATTGAGAGCCCGGATCCGGAGACCCTCGTGCAGATGAAGAAGAAGCAGAACACCCGGCGCGACATCGCCGAATGCATTCACAAGATCTATGGCTACGGCATGTTCGTCACCGCGGGTTTCATCGTCGGGTTCGATACCGAGAAAGCCTCGATGGGGCACGCGATGATCGACTTCATCGAGGAGGCGAGCATTCCAGTCTGCATGGTTGGACTGCTCTATGCACTGCCGGGCACACAGCTGACGCGGCGGCTGGCGAAGGAAGGCCGCCTGCACGAAGGCCACGATCTCATGAAAGTCGAGCAGGCGGGCGACCAATGCACGCTCGGCTGCAATTTCGACACCATACGTCCGCTGCGTGACATCCTTGAGGACTACAAGGCCGTGATCGGGCACGTGTTCGACCCGACGGCCTATGCAGGACGGCTGTCGCGGCTCGCCGCCATGCTCGACCGGTCCGACCGGCGCCGCGACCTGCCGGATGGCGACATACGCAAGAGGCTTGGCGGCATCGAGGGCGTGCACACGATCATGCGTGCCCTGCCGGAGGTCCGCGAACCGTTCTGGAAGACCTTCGTCGAGGTCGCCAAGTCCAATCCGGGCGCGCTTCGCTACATCGTGATGCTGATGGCGCTGTATTTGCATTTCGGGCCATTCTCGAAACACGTGATCCGTGAGATTGACCGCCGGATTGCCGCCCTCGACGATATGCCGCCGGTGAGGACCACGGAGCTTGGGCCGCGAACTAACCTACGTGCGGTTTGACGGCAAAGCGCGTTCGTGCGCTTCGCCGACCAGAGCACGTCGCGCGGAACGAGAGGATCGGTTCCCCAAGGTCATCGCGACCAATTCGTAATAGCCGAAACACTGTACGTCGCGCAGCCCAGAGGTTTTGTCATGACCGACACACAGAAGACCCGCTGGCCGGAACTGCCGACCGCGGCGTGGCGCGACAGCTGTGCCACGCTCCAGCTATTCACCCAGATCGCCGGCAAGATGCGGCTGGCGAAGTCGCCCTGGCTCAATCACTCCTGGCACGTCACGCTCTATGTCACGGCGCGCGGGCTGACGACCTCGCCGATCCCCGACGGCGATCGCACGTTCCAGATCGACTTCGATTTCATCGATCACGTGCTCCGCATCTCGACCAGCGACGGCACCGAACGGCAATTCGCGCTGGCCGGTCAATCGGTCGCAAGCTTCTACGCGGCGGTCATGAGCAATCTGAAGGACCTCGGCATCGACGTCGCCATTGACGAGACACCGAACGAAGTCGCCGATCCGATCCGCTTTTCGCAGGATACGCAGCATGCGTCGTACGACGCGGATGCCGTGCGCCGGTTTCACCAGATCCTTGTGAACTGCGATCGCGTGTTCAAGCAATTCCGGACCGGCTTTCTCGGCAAGGCGAGCCCGGTGCATTTCTTCTGGGGCAGCTTCGATCTCGCGGTGACGCGGTTTTCCGGCAGAACCGCGCCGCGGCATCCCGGCGGCGTGCCCCATTTGCCCGACGAGGTGGCACACGAGGCTTATTCGCACGAGGTCAGCAGCGCCGGCTTCTGGCCGGGCGGCGGCGCGATCGATTATCCCGCGTTCTATTCCTACGCCTATCCGGAACCCGCGGGCTATCGCAGCGCGCCGGTACGGCCCGATGCTGCGTTCTTCAGCGAGGCGCTTGGCGAATTCATCCTGCCCTACGACGCCGTGCGGACGGCTGCGGACCCCGACAAGGCGCTGCTCGAATTCCTGCAATCGAGCTATGAGGCCGCGGCCATCAACGCGAACTGGGACCGTGCTGCGCTGGAATGCGCACCGGGCCAGCCGGGCGTGGTCCGAGGGGTCTAGCGGCGCGCTGTGCCGGCGGCTCAATCCTCTTCGCGCGACGGCGTCGCCTTGCCGAGCGCCTGCTTCAGCCGCGCGGAGAATTTCGGATAGTGACGCAGCGCCAGCACGGCGCGGTCGCGACCAAGCGCTTTGCGATTCTCGTGGATAGTCGGCGAAGGCGCATAAGTTAAATTTTCGTGTTACGCCTTTACCGCATCGTTGCATCGCCGAGCTATCTTTCGGACGACGCCCCGCAACCCCGGCCGGCTCGAACACTACAGGCAGTATATTCGTGAGCGCCCCGCAACCCGTCACGATCCCGCGACAACCATCGCACGCTGATCGGTCATGACGCGGCCATCGATCCTTGCCCTCGCGGTCAGCGCGTCGATTCTGCTGTCGGTCGCCGCGCGGGCCTGTCCCGCCTTGATCGACGGCGTCCCGGCCGAACGGCTCAAGGCGCTGTCACGCGGCGTCAATGCCGACGGCTGGATCGCCGATCCGCGGTCGGCGCCGCCCCGCGCCCTGTTGCTTGAACTGCGCAAGGCCGGCATGACCCACATCCGGCTGCCGATGCCCGCCGACTTCGTCATGCCGCGCTTCGCCGCGAAAGCCGAGATCGACGGCCGCCTGCGCACCATCGATGCGGCGCTCAAGACCCTGCTCGCGCTCGGCTATGCGGTGTCGATCGACCTGCATTCCGGCGAGCGCTTCAACGCGCTGCACAAGGACGATCCCACCAGTGCGATGATCGAAATGAAACGCGCCTGGACCGAGCTCGCACGGGTCATGCAGCGCTATCCGTCCGACCGTGTGTTTGCGGAACTGTTGAACGAGCCGGATGTCGAGGCCGCGCAATGGCAGGGCGAAGTCCGGGAGCTGGCCGGCCTCATTCGCGGCCTGCTGCCGCAGACCACGCTGGTCACCGGGCCGGTCAACTGGCAGCGCGCGGATTCGCTGCCGGATTTCATTCCGCTCGACGATCCGAACGTCGTCTATGCCATCCACTTCTACGATCCGATGGTGTTCACCCATCAGGCCCATTGGGATCCGGGTGAGCCGCTGCATGATGTCACCGGATTGCCCTATCCGGTCCGCGCCGACGATCCCGGGGTTCAGCAGCTGCGGGATCAGCTCACCGCGCTGGACAAGCGCAAGGCGCTCGCGATGGTGGACCGCGCCATTCCCGACCGCGGCATCGACAAATGGCTCGAACCGGCGGCCGCCTGGCAACGGCAATATTCGCGGCCGATCATCATCAATGAATTCGGTGTGCTCAAGGCCGGAGCGCCGCGCGACAGCCGGCTGCGCTGGCTCGCCGGCGTGACGGCCTACGCCCGGCAACAATGCTGGGGCTGGACCCATTGGGAGCTGTCGCAAGGCTTCGGCCTCGCCGACCCGGTCACCGGCAAGGTCGACCGCGAGGCGCTGAGGGCCCTGCTCGGGACCCGCTGACCCATCTGGTTAACCGGTTATTACACAATGCGCGGCTAGATCGACGATGCGGTGTGGCACGCCCACACGTCCGGTCACATTAGGTCAGAGCCTGTGCGAGCAGAGATAGCCCCGCGGCCGCTGTTGGCCGGCGATCTGATTCCTGCACTCGGCATCGCCGTGGCATCGATCGCATTCGCACCGATCATGCAGGCGGCAAACGCCGGGCTCGCGATCGTCGTCGAAAGTCTGATCGGCTGCGCCATCGTGCTCGCGGTGCCGGCCTACGCGCCGTCGATCGCCATCTTCATCATCTTCTTCCAGAACCTCTTCGTCTCGATCCTGTCGTCCTACATGACGACCGAGCAGGAGATGGATTTCGTCAAGGGCTACAATTTCCTGGTCATCGCGGTGATGTGGCTGGTCACGCTGGCGCTCTACGCGCTGCACGAGCGCAAACACTCCGCCGAGATCGACCGGATCATGAAATGGGGGTTGATCACGCTCGCAACCGTAACGGCGTATTTCCTGCTCGGCGCCACGCAGGATTCGCACGCGGCCCTCGTCTATCTGCGCAACATTGCGCTGCCGCTGTTTCTGTTTCAGCTATCGCTGCTGACGGCCGCAACCTTCGAGATCCGCATCACGCCGCTCCTGGTGACGGTTGCCGCGCTGCTGATCGTCTGCGGATATGTCGAACTGCTGTTCCGCGATTTCTGGCTCTCCATCACCAACGGCTACACGTTCTGGCATTTCGACGAGCTGAAGGCGACCCGCTCCGGATCCTGGGAAGCCGAGATGCGCGCAACCGGCAGGGTGCCGGTGGATCTGATCGATCGCTTCCGTTTCAGCTTTCTCAACAGCCCGTTGTTCGAGGACCTCGGCCTCTCGTCGTTGTTGCGCATCTTCGGACCGAATATGAGCCCGATCAGCTTCGGTTACGGGATCGCCTTCTCCATCCTGTTCCTGTTCGCGGTCGGATATCGCTGGCTGGCGCTGGCTGCGATTCCGCTGCTGATTTGCTGTAGCGTGAAGGGCGCGCTCATCCTGGTCATCTTCGTCGCCCTGGGCTGGACGGCAACCTGGCTGCTCGGCGCAACCGTCACCCTTGCCGTCGCGCTGGTCGGGCTCGTGCTGTACGCCATCGCCGCGATCTATATCGGACTCCAGATCGGCGACTTCCACGTGATCGGCTTCATGGGCGGATGGGACGGCTTTCGGCAGAATCCGATCGGCCGCGGACTTGGCGTCGGCGGCAATCTCTCCGAAGGCTACTTCTCGATCGATTGGAACGCCGCGCAGGCGGCCGGCACGATGGACGGCGCGGTAGAGAGCGCTGTCGGCGTGTTGCTGTACCAGATGGGGATCGGCTCACTGGTGCCGCTTGGCTACTTCCTGGCGATGGCGCTGAAGGCCTGGCGCCTCTACGCCTCGTCGGGAATCCTCAGCCAGGGGCTCGCCGCTTTCGGCACGATGGTCGTTCTGGTGAACGGCATCTTCCAGGAAGAGGCGCTGTTTGCGCCGCCGGCACTCGGGCTGTTGCTGTGCCTGACCGGGCTCGTGATCGGCCATCATCTGCGCACGCAAGGCGACGATCGGAAGGTCTCTGCGACCGTCAGTGCTCCTCAATGAGGAGGGGCCTCGTCGCAGTGCGACCGAGGCCCCGCTCAACCTGCGCCGTCAGAGCGGCTTGATCTGCACCTTGCGGAACTTGACCACGCCCGAACCATACTGGAGCGCGATATAGCCGTTGGCGTGCTTGGAATCCTGGGCGTCGACGGTCTTCTGGCCGTTCAGCGTCACGACGAAATGCGGCCCCTGCGCCGTGATCTCGTAGACGTTCCATTTGCCGGCCGCCTTCGGCATCGGATCGACCTTGCCGACGTCGACAATCGCGCCGGTGCCGTAGGTCGGGTCCGGCCGCTTGTCGAAGATGTTGACCTCGTAGCAGACCTTGGAGTCGATCACCTTGTTGCTTTCGCAGCGGATGAAGATGCCGCTGTTGGCATCCTCGTCGGTCCAGAACTCCGCCCTGATCTGGAAATCCTTGTATTGGTTTTTGCTGACGAGATAGGAGAGATCCTTGCCGTCGAGCTTGTCGGCGACCAGCGCGCCGTCCTTCATCGCCCAATTGGCCTTGCCGACCTCGTCCCAGTCACCCTTCTTGGAGCTGTCGAGCAGCGTGACCCAGCCGTCGTCCCCCGAGGCGGCGGTGGAAAATTGCAGCGCGGCCGCACCGATCACAAATCCCGCCGCCAGTATCGACAGATGCTTCTTCAAGGTTATCCTCCCGTCTTTTGGTTGGCGCGCAACCTATCATCGTCTGCGGCGGCGTAAATGCTTTTTCATATTGCAACTGCGTTGTGTCACGGATCGTTGCCGCAATCCTGAGATCAGACATGCACGGCGGCGTCTTGCCGGGCGGAAGCGAGGACGACTAGCATCGCGCGACGTACGGGCGCGGCAGTCGCCCGAGTAATCCGATCTGGGAGCATACCGATGACGGCGTCGAACCGACCTTGGCGATATCTGATGATGCCGTTGGCTTTTGCCGCGACGCTGAGCGTCAGCTCCGCAGCCGAGCTCAATCCGGCTGCCGTGACCTACAAGCTGCCGGATCAGATTCCCTGGAGCCCGGTCGATGCGCGCGGCGCGCAGAATGCGGTCGTGGTCGGCGATCCCGCGAAGCCCGGCTTCTACATGGTCTACACCAAATGGACCAAGGGCAATCACTTCAGCCGTCCGCATTTCCATCCCAACGACCGCTACATCGTGGTGCTCAAGGGCACCTGGTGGGTGGGCTCGGGTCCGAAATTCGATCCCGATCACGGCACCGTGGCGATGCCGGCCGGCAGCTTCGTCACCCATTTCGGCAAGCAGGTGCACTGGGACGGCGCCAAGGACGAGGACGCCGTGCTGCTGATCATGGGCGAAGGCCCGGCCACCGCGACCGAGGTCGAACAGAAGTAGCCGGAACCGGCTAGCAACCTTTGCATCCAGACGGCGTTTCATCCCCTCATCATCATGACGAGGAAATGACGCATGGCAAACGCCGCTGATATTCGGGAACATATGGATGTGATCTCGTCGGACAAGAAAACGGTCGGCAAGGTCGACCACATGGAAGGCACCGACCAGATCAAGCTGACCAAGCAAAGCTCGCCTGACGGTCAGCACCATCACTTCATTCCGCTGTCCTGGGTCGACCATGTCGACCAGCACGTCCACCTCAACAAATCGGGCTCCGACGTGACGGCGCATTGGCAGCACGGCCGTCAATAGCCGCGTTGCGCGGGGTGGGAGCGATGCTATCATCCCGGCCCAAGGAAGGGCCTTCGATGCATCCCGCCGCCAAGCTGCAATTTGCCCGCATCGTCGACGAGTTCGCGCGCTGGCGCGTCATTCCGGAACCGGAACGGCCGCCCGCGCCGGCCTGGTGGTGGGGGCCGGCATTCGAGATGCGCGATGCCGCCGAACCGCTGCCATCCGCCTGGAGCCGCCAGCTCCGCCTGCCCGACGGCGCGAGTTTTGCGGAAGCTGCCCTTGTGTTGCGCCAGACCTTGGCCGGCCAGGACATCCTGCCGTGGCCCTATGATTTCTCGCGCAAGGTCGCATCAACCGATTCCGATGTTCGCGACCTGCCCGTGCAGCCGTCAGACGACAGCGCGTTTCCGCCCTAGATCCGGCCCGGCCTCGCTGGTCGCCTCGCCATCCAGCGACGGCTGCAACGGCGGCGACGCCTCTGCCTGCGACGGCTTCAACAATTCGGCGAGATCGCGCGGCGGCAGCGGCCGGCTGAACAGGAAGCCCTGCATCTCGTCGCAGGCATGGGCGCGCAGGAATTCCTGCTGCTCGGAGGTCTCGACGCCCTCGGCGACGATGGTCATGCCAAGCGCCTTGCCCATCGAGATGATCGCCTGCGCGATCGCGACGTCCTCGGAATCATTGGGCAGGTCGCGCACGAAAGAGCGGTCGATCTTGATGGTGTCGATCGGGAACTGCTTCATCAGCGACATCGATGAATAGCCGGTGCCGAAATCGTCGATCGCCAGCCGAATGCCGCGATTCTGGATCGCGTCGAGCACGCGCACCGCACGCGTCACGTTGCGCATCACCATGCTCTCGGTGACCTCGAGCTGGAGCAACGCCGGCGACATGCCGCTCTCCTCCAGCGCCGCGTCGATGTCGTCGAGCAAGTTCGGATCGCCGAACTGCCGCGGTGAAAGGTTGACCGCCATCGTCACGGCCCTGAGGCCGCGGCGCTGCCACGCCATGTTCTGCCCGCAGGCTTCCTTCAGCACCCAGCGGCCGATCGGCACGATCAGGCCGGTTTCCTCGGCAAGCGGAATGAACTGCCCCGGCGATACCTTGCCAAGCTCGGGATGGGTCCAGCGCAGCAGCGCCTCGACACCGCTGATCTGCCCGCTCGCCATATCCACCTTGGGCTGATAGTCGAGCGAGAATTGCTTGCGCTCCAGCGCGCGGCGCAATGCGCTCTCCATCGTCAGGCGCTCGATCGACTGCGCCCTGATCTCGTTGGAGAAGAAGCGGAAGCCGTTCTTGCCGTCTTCCTTGGCGAGATACATCGCCATGTCGGCATTCTTGGTCAGCGTCTGCACGTCCGAGCCATCGGCCGGATACATCGCGATGCCGATCGAGGCCGTGGTGTGGCACTCATGCCCACTGAGCTGCAGCGGCTGGCTGAGCGAAACCAGAAGATTGCCGGCAATGCGCTCGACGTCGTCGCGTTCGGCGGTTTCCTCGAGGATGACCACGAACTCGTCGCCGCCGAGCCGCGCCACCACGTCGCTCGCGCGCAACGATCCACGCAGCCGATCGGCGATCGCCACCAGCAGCATGTCGCCTGCGTCGTGGCCGAGCGAATCGTTGATCACCTTGAAGCGGTCGAGATCGATGAACAGCACCGCGAGCTGCCGGCGATGGCGATCCGCCGCCGAGATCGCGTGATGCAGCATCTCGTTGAACGTCTCGCGGTTGGGCAGATTGGTCAGGCTGTCGTGCGAGGCAAGATATTCGATGCGCTCGTCGGCCTTGTGTTTCTCATCGGCGCGATCGAAGCTCTCGAGCGCGAACGCCAGATT
The DNA here is from genome assembly GCF_020194035.1 of Bradyrhizobium sp. BRP56. Classification (NCBI taxonomy): domain Bacteria; kingdom Pseudomonadati; phylum Pseudomonadota; class Alphaproteobacteria; order Hyphomicrobiales; family Nitrobacteraceae; genus Bradyrhizobium; species Bradyrhizobium sp. BRP56. The sequence continues at coordinate 41,656 of NZ_JADYVV010000038.1, read as the reverse complement.
GTCGGCAAGGCGCTGCAGCAATTCGGCGAACTCCGGCGTGAACGTGTCCTTGTCGATCGCGACGAAGATCATGACCCCGACCACCTGCCCGCTGACAACAAGCGGAAACGAGGCGCTGGACTGCGTTCCATCGAGCCGCGCGCGCTCATGGAAAGCGGCGGTCTCGGGATCGGCAAAATAGTCGTTGATGATGCACGCCTTGCCGGAGCGGAACGCCCGACCGCAGGCGCCGCGCCCCTCGGGGTGCGCCTCGCTGGTCGAGAGCGTCACCTGGCGCGCGCCCTCCGCCGCCGGCCCCGCAATCGCGACGATCCGCAGATAGTCGCTTCCGGTCTGCGCCAGCGCGATCGTAGTCGAGGTGAACTTGCCGCCGGTCGCCGCCGCCGCGCAGACCAGTCGATACAATTCTGCGCGGGACTTCGCCCGCATGATCGCCTCATTGGTCGCGCTCAGCGCCGCGAACATCCGCGACAGCCGCTCCTTCTGCTCGTCGTCCCGCGCCTTCTCGTCGGCGCGATCGAAATTGGCAAGCGCGAACGACACGTTCTCGGCAAGCCGCTGCAACAGCGCCATCATCTCCGGGCTGAAGGTGCCGAACTCGCTGGAGAGAAACACTAGCGCGCCGATCGCCTCGCCGTTCTTGAGCAGCGGCAGGGCTGCGCCCGATTTGCTGCCGCTGTCGCGCACGGCCGGATAGACGTGCGATTCGGGGCCGAAATCGCTGAGATAGTCGTTGCTGATGCAGGGCCTGCGCGTGCGGATCGCAACGCCGGTCAGCGTCTGTCCCTCCGGACGCGTCGCGTCGGCCGACAGCTGAACCTCTCGGGCCCGCACCCGGTCGGGGCCCGAGGCGGCCACATTGTCCAGGAAGACCTCGCCCGGGCGCACCAGCCTGATCGTGGCCGAGACGAACTGGCCGCCGACCGCCGCGGCATCGCAGACCAGATCGAACAGTTCGCTGCGGGATTTCGCCCGCATGATCGCCTCGTTGGTCGCGCTCAGCGCCGCGAACATCCGCCGCAGCCGCTCCTTCTGCTCCTCGGTCCGCGCCTTCTCGTCGGCACGGTCGAAGCTGCCGAGCGCATAGGAGACGTTGTCGGCGAGCCGCTGCAGCAGCTCGGCGAATTCAGCCGAGAAGGTGTTGCGCTTGGCGGAGATGAACAGCATCACGCCGACCGGCTCGTCGTCGACGATCAACGGGAACGCCGCGCCCGATCGCGCATCCTCGCGGTCGATGACGTCCCGGAACGGATTGTTGGCGACGTCGCCCAGAAAATCGTTGTTGATGCAGGCGCGCCGCGAGCGGAACGCCCGGCCGCAGACGCCGCGCCCTTCGGGGCGAGCCTCGCTGCGCGAGACGTTGAGGCGGCGCGCATTTGCCGCGGTAGGCCCCGCGACCGCCATCATCTCCAGGAAATCGTCGCCGGGCTTCGCGATCAGGATGCTGGTGGAGTTGAACCCGCCGCCATGCGCCGCCGCCGCGCAGACCAGCTCGAACATCTCGAGCCGCGACCTCGCGCGCATGATCGCCTCGTTGGTCGCGCTCAGCGCCGCGAACATCCGCGACAGCCGCTCGCGCTCGGCGTCGGCCTTGGCCTTTTCGGTGGCACGGCCGAAATTGTCGAGCGCGACCGAGACATTCTCGGCGATCCCCGCGAGCAGCGCGATGATCTCCTGGTCACGCGCCCAGGAATTGCCGGTGAAGAAGATCAGGACGCCGACGCTCTTGCCGAACCGGGTGAGCGGCAGCGCCACGCAGGCCATCAGGCCGCTGCCGCCGATCGGCATATGCGACGGGCTCATCGATATCGGGATGTCGTGCTCGACGCAGGGCCGCTGGGTCCGGAACGCCTCGCCGCAAATCCCCTTGCCGTAGACGTTGTCCGGATCGGTCGAGAAGCGCGTCTGGGTGATCAGGTCGAGCGCCTCGCCGGTGCCGGCGACAGGCTCGAACCAGTGCGTGTCGGGTTCGGCCAGCAGCACCACCGTGGCGAAGGACTTTCCGCTGAAAACCGCGGCATCGCAGACCCGCTGATAGAGATCATGCTCGGTCTTGGCGCGAAGGATCGCCTCGTTGGTTGCGCTGATCGCGCCGAACATGCGGTTGAGCCGGCGCATGGCCCGCTCGCCGCTCTTGCGCGAGGCTTCGTGGTCGAAATTATCGAGCGCGAAGGACACGTTCGCGGCCATGCGCTCCAGCAGCGAAACGGCCTCGTCGCTGAGCGAATTGATCTCGCGCCGCGTCACCATGAAGACGCCGACGCTGCGCCGGTTGCAAACCAGCGGCACCGCGGCGGCCGCCCCGACGCCGGCCGCTGCCGCGCCGCTGCGCCAGGCCGCAGAAACAGCGTCGTTGACATAGTCGTTGCGGACGCAGGCCTTCTGGTCGCGGAACGCGCGGCCGGCCACGCCTTCGCCCTCCGGGGTGTTGGCGATCGCGGAAATGGTGATGCTGCGTAGTCGCGCGACATCGTCGCCGTAGCCAGCCGCGAACCTCAAGAGACCGGTATCCGGCTCCAGCAAAAACACGGTCGCGGCCAGGAAGCTCCCGCTCGAGAACGCGGCTTCGCAGACCTTGCCGTACAATTCTTCTGGTGATTTCGCGTACAGGATCGCTTCGTTGGTGGCACTCAACGCCGCGAAGGTACGCCCGATGCTCGACTGCACGATTCCTGAAGGCCGCGGGGCCAACCCCTCCAATCTGGCGGGGAACATTGCCCGCGAGAGGCCTAAGTGGTGGTTAGCGTATCCGGCAAGTTGCACGACAAAGTAAACGGCTGACGAACGCCGGTTGCGGTTTTCCGGGATATTACGGACACCGGTGTGCCAGCCTGAGGCGGAGGGTGGCGAGGCGCGGATGGACGTCCTGCTCGCGCCGCCCGAGCAGCCAAATTCCGCATCGCGACCGCGCCCGTTCCACTCGGTGAAATCGCGGCGGCGAGCACCCTGCTGGCGGTATGGCCGCTCGGATTTTTCTGCCCTTGCTCGCCCCTCGGCGCTTTGAGAGCATGACGTCGACAACAGCAAGCACGACCCGCGCATCACGCGGGCAGACCGCGAGGAAAATCCCATGCCGATCGTCCAGGCCGACCGTCTCACGCGCATCGGCGCGGCGCTCCTCAAGGGCGCGGGCGCATCGGAGGAGGAGGCCAGCGCAGTCGCCTCCGGCTGCGTCAACGCCAACCTCGCCGGCCACGACTCCCACGGCGTGATCGCAATCCCGACCTATATCGACCGCATCAAGGCCGGCCACATCGTGCCCGGCGCGAAATGGACCATCGTGCAGGAGACCCCGACCACGACCGTGATCGACGGTCATTGGGGCTTCGGCTTCCACGTCAACGCCAAGGCGATGGAGATGACCATCAACAAGGCGAAGACCGCCAATGTCGCGGCCTGCACCGTGTTCCGCCAAAGCCACGTCGGACGGCTGGCGCACTACCCGATGATGGCGATGCGCGAGGGCATGATCGGGATTGCGGCCGCCGATTCCGGCCGCTCGCCGAAGCACGTGGCGCCGTTCGGCGGCCGCGAGGCCCGGCTCGGCACCAACCCGCTCTCGATCGCGGTGCCCTCCGACCTCGAGGCGCCATTCTACCTGGATATGGCGACCTCGGCGGTCGCCGCCGGCAAGATCCAGCTCGCGGTGGCGCGCGGCGAGAGCATCCCGAAGGGCTGGATCATCGATGCCGAGGGGCGCGACACCACTGACCCGAAAGACTACCGCAAGGGCGGCGCGCTGCTGCCGCTCGGCGGCAGCGAAGGCTACAAGGGCTCGGGCCTTGCCGCGATGGTCGAGGTGCTGTGCGGCCTCCTGACCGGGCTCGGCTTCGGCGTCGAGCCGACCGGCCGACACAACGACGGCTGCTTCATGGCGGTGTTCAACGTCGCCGCATTCCGTCCGCTCAAGGACTTCAGGAAGGAAGTCGCCGACTTCGCCCGCTATTTGAAATCGACGCCGCCCTCGGAAGGGAGCCGCGGCGTGTTCTATCCGGGCGAGATCGAATATCTGCGCGAGCAGCAGCGGCGCAAGGACGGCATCGAGATCGAGGATGCGACCTGGGACAAGCTCAAGGCGCTCGCCGCCGATTACAAGCTCACCGATGAGCTCGACCTTCGCTGATAGTTGCGGACACAGGAGAACGACATGACACGGCAAATGGCGCTGGTTGGCTTTTTGCAGGCGCAGAACTGCACCAATCTGCCGAGCTCCTGGCGCCATCCGGAATCGCGCGACGATTCGATGTCGGCGGACTACTATCAGGAGATCGCGCGCATCCTGGAGCGCGGCAAGTTCCACATGGCGTTCTTCGACGATCGCCTCGCAATGCCCGATCGCTACGGCAACGATCACGCCCACACCGTCGAATACGGCATCCGCTGCGTGAAGATGGACCCGATCGTGGTGCTGACCACGATGGGCATGGTCACCACCAAGCTCGGCCTCGCCTCGACCGCCTCCACCACCTATTTCGAGCCGTTCGACGTCGCCCGCCGCTTCGCCACGCTCGACCTGATGACGGGTGGCCGCGCCGCCTGGAACGTGGTGACGTCGGTCAATGACGGCGAAGCGCTCAATATGGGCCGCGAGCAGCATCTCGAGCACGATCACCGCTATGACCGCGCCGACGAGTTCATGGAGGTGGTGCTCGGCCACTGGGATGCCTGGGAAGACGGTTCGCTGCTGATCGACAAGACAAGCGGCCGTTTCGCCGATCCGACCAAGGTGAAGCGGCTCGACCACAAGGGCCCGTTCTTCACCTCGCGCGGCCCGTTCACGGTGCCGCGCTCGGCGCAGGGCCATCCCGTCGTGATCCAGGCCGGCGCCTCCGGCCGCGGCCAGCGCTTTGCCGGGCGCTGGGGCGAGGTGATCTTCACCGCGGCGCGCAACCTCGCCAATGCCAAGCAGGGCTATGACGCGATCCGCGGCGAAGCCGCCAAGGCCGGGCGCGATCCCGACCAGATGTTCCTCTGCAATCTGATCACCCCGGTCACCGGCGCGACCAAGGCCGAGGCCGAGGACCGGATGGCGGTGATCCAGAAGCTGCCGCTCGAGATCGACGCGTTGTCGCTGCTCGCCGAAGGCCTCAATTTCGATTTCGGCGCCAAACCGATCGACGAGCCGCTAACCACCGAGGAGTTGCAGGGCATGCAAGGCATGCTCGGCATCCGCGACGGCGTGCTGCGTACCTCCGGCAAGAGCAATCCCTCGACCCGCGACTTCATCACTTTCTCCGGCCGCGGCCAAGTGCAGGACGCGATGGTCGGCGGCCCGAAGGAGATCGCCGACCGGCTGGAGGAGATGTTTGTCAATCGCGGCTGCGACGGCTTCGTCGTCGCGGCGAGCTACGTGCCGGGCTCCTATGCCGACTTCGTCAACCACGTGGTGCCCGAACTGCAGAAGCGCGGGCTGTTCCACGAGGATTACGCCGGCACGACGCTGCGCGAGAATCTCGGGCTGAAGCGCCCGGCCGCGGGCGCCTGGAAGACCCGCGCGCAGGCCGCGGAATAGAGGGACATCATCATGCGCTGGCTGAAATTCACCGCCGCAGGCACGACTTCCTGGGGCCTCGTCGAGGGCGACACCGTCACGGCCGTCAACGGCGATCCGTTCGGCGAATGGAGCAAGACGTCGAAGACGCATGCGTTGAAGGACGTCAAGATCGAGCTGCCGCTGATCCCGCGCACCTTCTACTGCGTCGGGCTGAATTATTTGAAACACCTCAAGGAAGCCGCCGACAAGGCCGGCATCGTGCCGAACGTTCCCGATCGTCCCGAGATCGGCTACCGCGCGCAGAACGCGCTGATCGCCCATGACGAGAACGTCGTGATCCCCGCGAGCGCGACCGAGAAGATCCATTACGAGGGCGAGCTCGTCGTCGTGATCGGCAAGAAAGCCAAACATCTGACCGAAGCCAACGCGATGGACTGCGTGTTCGGCTACACCATCGGCAACGACGTCTCGGAACGCAGCTGGCAGAAGGCGGATCGCGGACTGTGGCGTGCCAAGAATGCCGACACCTTCAAGCCGATGGGCCCGTGGATCGAGACCGATGTCGACCTCGACCGCATGGAGACCGCGATCCGCGTCAACGGCAAGGAGACCGGCCGCTTCCACACCAACGAGATGATCTTCGGCATCGTCCCGTTCCTCGTCGAGCTGACCAAATACTTCACGCACGTGATCACACAGCCGTTCGCATCGTGACAACACAGGGCGAAGCGCAATAAGGTCCGCGCGCACTCATCAGACAAGTCAGCCATGCCACTTTCACGCCGAACGTTGCTTCAGGGCTCCCTGCTATCGGCCGCAGGGATCGTTTGCGGGCCGTCGACCGCCCTTGCCGAGCTGCCCGCGGAGCTTCCGACGTCGGAGCAACGCAAGCAGATGGCTGACCTGGCCGCCGACTTCATGAAGGACTACGATGTACCGGGTCTTTCGATCGCGATCGCAATCAAGGGAAAGCCGGCTTATGTCGAGGCGTTCGGGGTTGCGGATCGGGAGACCGGCGAAGCATTGACCCCGCAACACCGCTTCCGGATCGCGAGCATATCGAAGCCTGTGACCTCGACCGGGATCTTCACCCTGATCGAGGCCGGCAAATTGCGGCTCGGCGACTATGTGTTCGGCGCAAGCTCCATTCTCGGCAAGGACTATCCGACGACACCCACGCTGCCAAGCTTGATGCCACCCGGCTCGTCTCGCTCCCATGTCGAGCAGATCACGGTCGAGCATCTCTTGACCCACACCACCGGGACCTGGGGAAACCAGTCTCGCGATCCGATGTTCATGAACCAGAACCTGAAGCATCGCGAACTGATCGGCTGGACGCTGGAGCATATGCCGCTCACCAGTCCGCCAGGCGAAGCCTATGCCTATTCGAACTTCGGCTATTGCATCCTCGGCCGCGTGATCGAAAAGCTGAGCGGCCAGAGCTACGAGCAATACATCAAGGACGCCGTCCTGAAGCGATGCGGCATCACCGACATGCAGATTGCCGGCAATACGCTGAGCGAGCGCGCAAGCAACGAAGTGAAATACTACAGCCAGACCGGCGATCCGTACCGGATGAACGTCGCCCGGATGGATTCGCACGGCGGCTGGATTGCGACGCCGGGCGATTTGACGACGCTGTTCGTCCATATCGACGGCTTCAAGGACACTGAGCAGCTGCTGACCGACGACAGCCTCCGCGTCATGAGCACCCCCAGCGCCATCAACCCCCGCTACGCCAAGGGCCTGTTCGTCACCGCGAACAACAATTGGTGGCACAGCGGCCTGCTGGACGGAACGACAACGATCTCGGTGCGAACCAGCGGCGACTTCTGCTGGTCGGCGTTCACCAACACCAGATCGCGGGAAGGCATGACCCGCGCCCTCGACCTGCTGGTCTGGCACATGGTCAAGACGGTGCCTGACTGGCATCCTCAGAAGCGCGCCTAGACCCTCCCGTCATTTCGAGATGACCTGAACGAGCAATGCAAATCCGGGCTCTCCTCACCGTCCAGCCCGCGGCCTGCTCTTCACGTGATCGATGAAGGCGCGCAGCTTCGGCATGATCTGGCGGTGGCCGGGATAGTAGAGGAACACGCCCGGCGTCGTCGGCGCAAATGGCTCCAGCACGCGGACAAGCTTCTTCTCCTTCACCGCGCCTGATATCAGCGGCGCGGGGACTTGCGCGAGGCCCACGCCTTCGATGGCGGCGCCGACCAGCGTCGGAAAATCATGGCCGATGAAGGATCCCGACACGGCAAGCTCGATCGAACGGCCATTGTCGTTCAGCGACCACGGCGCGAGCCCTCCGTTCGACCGCCGGAGCCGCAGGCACGCGTGCGCGCGCAGATCGTCCGGACGCTTGGGGCGGCCGCGGCGCGCGAGATAGTCCGGACTGCCGACGATGGCGAACGGGAACGGCTTGGTCAGTCGTACCGCGACCATGTCCGGATTGATGAACTGGCCCATCCGGATGCCGGCATCGAAGCCGCCGGCGGCGAGGTCGACCAGTTCCTCGCTGGCGGCGAGCTCGACCTCGATCTCGGGATAGGCCTTGCAGAACGAGGCGATCAGCGGCTCCAGCAGGATCGGCACCACCGAGCGCGGCACGGTGAGACGCAACAGCCCCGCAGGCTTCTGCCCGAGCTCGCGCGCCGCCCCGCTCGCCGCGACCAGCTCCTCGAATGCCGGTCTTGCGCGCGCCAGAAACCGTTCGCCGGCATCGGTCAGCCCGACGCTGCGGGTGGTGCGGATGAACAGCACCGCGCCGAGGCGCGCCTCGAGGGCGCGCACCGCCTGGCTGATCGCTGACGGCGTGACGCCGAGCTCGGCCGCCGCGCGGCGAAAACTGCGGTGCTGGGCGACGGCCAGGAATGCCTCGACGCCGTCGAGCGCGCCCTGCCGGACTGTGAAGTTCTGCTTCATGGCCCGTGAACATTATCGCGAATAGTCGCTCGCGGAAAGCCGTCTTACATCGGAGCCACAAGCAGCGGCAACGCGACGCGCGCTGCTCCACGCAACATCACGACACCCGTCGTGAGCGGAGACCTGCGACCGATGCGAACAATCCGTCACACAATCCTGGCTCTCACCCTCACTCTGACAGGCACCACTTCCATGACCGCTCCCTCCTTTGCCCAAGCTCAAGCACAAGCCCAAGCCACCTCCACCGTCACCACCGGCGTGATGGTCATCCTCACTGCGAAAGCCGGCGTCACCCGCGATCAGGTGATGGCCGTGATGCCGGACGAAATCCGGCAGACCGTGCAGCTCTATCTCAACGGCAAGATTCGCGAATGGTATTCGCGCTCCGACGGGCGCGGCGTGGTCTTCCTGCTCGACACCAAGGATGCATCCGAGGCGCACGCGATCATGGAGGGCCTGCCGCTGTCCAAGCTCGATCTGATGGATCACGAGTACATCGGGGTCGGCCCGCTGCTGCCGCTCCGCCTGCTCGTCGCCAAGCCCTGAGCGTCAGGGTCCTGAACGCAAGCCAGCCGAACCGACCGACAACAAGGGAATCCGCCGATGCCCCCGGGCTTCAATCTTCCATTCGTCCTCAGCGTCGCCGGCGCGTTTCTGACAAGTGCTGTCGTCGCCGTCACCTATGTCTGGCCGGCGCTCCGCGCGATGCCGCGTGACAACGCGCTCCGGCTGCTCGCAGCGTTCCATGCGTTCAGGTTCCTGGGCATGAACTTCATGGTGGCCGGGTTCGTGTCGCCGCAGTTGAGCGCGGATTTCGCAAGCGAGGTCGGATGGGGCGATCTCGTCGCCGCCGTTCTCGCTCTGCTTGCGATGGCGGCGCTGTCCTGGCGGTGGGCGATCGCGATTCCGATCGTCTGGCTGTTCAACATCTGGGGCACGCTGGACCTTCTCAACGCCTATTACAACGGCGTGAAGATCGGCGATCCCGGCCTGTTCGGCGCCGGCATCTACATCCCGGCGCTCTATGTGCCGCTGCTGCTGGTCAGCCATGTCATGGTGTTCATGATTCTGTTGAAGACCAAGTCGACAGAACAGGCAGCATGACCCGTATCCTCGTAGGATGGGTAGAGCGCAGCGAAACCCATCAAGTCCAACCCGCGGAACCATGATGGGTTTCGCTTCGCTCTACCCATCCTACCGACTACTTCGACCGTCATCCCCGCGCAAAGGCTTCGCCTTTGTCGCTGGAGGCGCGAGCCTTGCGGCGCACTTGCGCCGCTGGGCGAGCCTCGAAGGATACACGGCCCGGCTGGTGGCCGTTCGCCCTTCGAGACGGCCGCTACGCGGCCTCCTCAGGGTGACGGGACAAAATTGAGCGCGCGGCCCCATCATCGTCGTCAGACCACATCACTTCAAAACGGCAACGCAACGCCGGTCTTGATTTCCTTCAGGATCACGTTGGTGCGGACGTGGCGGATGCCGGGGATCCGGAACATGAACTCGTCCAAGAATCTATTGTAGGCGTCCATGTCGCGCACCACGACGCGCAGGTGATAATCGGCGTCGCCGGTGGTCGCGAAGCATTCCAGCACTTCGCGGCGCTTCATCACCCGCGCGACGAACTCGTCGACGAACTTCACGTCGTGCCGCTCGAGCGAGACGTGCAGGATCGCCGAGGTCGCAAAGCCGGCGCGCTCGCGCGCCACCAGCGCCGAATAGCCCGAGATGACCCCGGACTCTTCCAGCGCACGGACCCGGCGCCAGCACGCCGAGGTCGACATCCCGACGGTTTCCGCAAGCTGCTGGTTGGTGGCGCGGCCGTCCTTCTGCAGTTCGGCGAGGATTTTCTCGTCCTGTTCTTCGACCATTGCGAGGCCCTCGATTTGGTAGATTCTACCGAATGACATCACCTACAGCAATATCCTGCCGATTTTTCACTGATGAATGAATGGATAGGTAAGACCTACCAGGCCCACAGGCATAGCCTAGTCGGATCAGACATCGCGATTCCCGGAGGGGGCAGTCATGGGCCAGATGCCGTTGCTCGACGCCTACCAGCTGTCCGAGCGCTACAGCCGCGACCGCGGCCGCGTCTTCCTCACCGGTACGCAGGCGATCGTCCGCATCGTGCTCGACCGGGCGCGACGCGACCGCGCGGCCGGGCTCAACACCGCGGGCTTCATCTCCGGCTATCGCGGCTCGCCGCTCGGCGGCGTCGATCTCGAACTCTGGAAGATCGGCGAGCAGCTCAAGGACAGCCGCATCGAATTCCTGCCCGCGGTCAATGAGGACCTCGCGGCGACCGCGGTGCTCGGCTCGCAGCAGGTCGAGACGCAGAGGGATCGCGAGGTCGATGGCGTGTTCGCCCTGTGGTACGGCAAGGGCCCCGGCGTCGACCGCTCCGGCGATGCGCTGAAGCATGGCAATGCCTACGGCTCCTCGCCGCATGGCGGCGTGCTGGTCGTCGCCGGCGACGATCATGGCTGCGTGTCGTCCTCGATGCCGCACCAGTCCGACGTCGCCTTCATGAGCTGGTTCATGCCGACGCTGCATCCGGCCGATGTCGGCGAATATCTCGCCTTCGGCGAATATGGCTACGCGCTGAGCCGGTTCTCCGGCATGTGGGTCGGCTTCAAGGCCATCTCGGAGATCGTGGAATCCGGCGCCTCGGTCGAGCTGCGGCCGCCGCGCCGTTTCGTGCAGCCGGATTTCGTGCCGCCGGCCGGCGGCCTGCATTATCGCTGGCCGGATCTGCCGGGCCCGCAGATCGAGGAACGGCTGGAGGCGAAGAAGCACGCGGTCTACGCCTTTGCGAAAGCCAATCCGATCGACCGCCACATCTACGACATCAAGGGAGCGAGCTACGGCATCGTCACCACGGGCAAGGCGCATCTCGATTTGATGGAGGCGCTGCGGCTGGTCGGGCTGGATGAAGCCGCCTGCCGCCGCTTCGGCATCGACATCTACAAGGTCGGCATGGTGTGGCCGCTGGCGCTGCACGATGCGATGGAATTCGTGAAGGGCAAGCGCGAGATCCTCGTGGTCGAGGAGAAACGCGGCATCATCGAGAGCCAGTTCAAGGAGTATTTCTACGACTATCCCGGCGCCAAGCCGGAGCGGATGGTCGGCAAGCATGACGAGAGCGGCGCGCGGCTGATCTCCTGGACCGGCGAATTGTCGCCGCGCATGCTCGCCGACGTGCTGGCGCGCCGGCTCGACCCGATGTTTCCGGAGCTGCAACTCGCCCGCCGCGTCGCCGCGCTGGTGCCCGAACAGGACCGCATGATCGCGGTGCCGGGCGCGACGCGCACGCCGTATTTCTGCTCGGGCTGCCCGCATAACACCTCGACGAAAGTGCCCGAGGGCTCCAAGGCACTGGCCGGCATCGGCTGCCACTTCATGGCAAGCTGGATGGACCGCGAGACCTCGTCGCTGATCCAGATGGGCGGCGAAGGCGTCAACTGGGCGGCGTCGTCGAAATTCACCGGCAACAGCCACGTGTTCCAGAATCTCGGCGAAGGCACCTATTATCACTCCGGCTCGATGGCGATCCGGCAGGCGATCGCCGCGAAAGCCAACATCACCTACAAGATCCTGTTCAACGATGCGGTGGCGATGACCGGCGGCCAACCGGTCGACGGCCCGGTTAGCGTGCAGGCGATCGCGCACTCCGTCCGCGCCGAGGGCGTCGCGCGGATCGCGCTGGTCTCCGACGATCCTGCGCATTTCTCGCCGGCCGATCTGCCCGTGGGCGTCACCATCCATCCGCGCGAGGCGATGGACACCGTGCAGCGCGAGCTGCGCGCAATTCCCGGCGTCACCGTGCTGATCTATCAGCAGACCTGCGCCACCGAGAAGCGGCGGCGGCGCAAGCGCGGCACGATCGAGGATCCCGCGCGCTTCGCCTTCATCAACGACCTCGTCTGCGAGGGTTGCGGCGACTGCTCGGTGGAATCCAACTGCCTCAGCGTCGAGCCGAAGGAGACGCCGTTCGGCCGCAAGCGCCGGATCAACCTCTCGACCTGCAACAAGGATTTCTCCTGCCTCAACGGCTTCTGCCCGAGCTTCGTCACCATCGAGGGCGGCAAGCGGCGGGCGAAGAGCGCGAGCGCAATCGATCCGCTGACGCGTGCAGCCGCGCTGCCGGCGCCGGAGCTTGCGGGACTGGAGCGGCCCTATGATCTCCTTGTCACCGGCGTCGGCGGCACCGGCGTCATCACGGTCGGCGCATTGATCGCAATGGCCGCGCATCTCGAGGGCCACGGGGTCTCTGTGCTCGACTTCACCGGTTTTGCGCAGAAGTTCGGCCCCGTGCTGAGCTATCTGCGGCTGGCGGTTACGCCCGACGCGCTGCATCAGGTGCGGATCGACCAGGGCGCGGCTGACGCGCTGATCGGTTGCGACCTCGTGGTGAGCTCGTCGGCAAAAGCATCCGGCACCTATCGCAAGGGAATGCGCGCCGCGGTCAATATCGCCGAGATGCCGACCGGCGACGTAGTGCGCTTTCGCGATGCCGACCTCGCCTCGCCGGTTCGCTTGCGCGCGATCGAGCGGGTGATCGGGTCGGGCAACCTCACCATGATCGACGCCAACGCGCTGGCCGAGCGGCTACTCGGCGACAGCGTCTTTGCCAACATCATGATGCTCGGCTTCGCCTGGCAGCAGGGCCTGGTGCCGGTCTCGCTGGAGGCGCTGACGCGCGCGATCGAATTGAACGCCGTCGCCATCGAGCGCAACAGGCAGGCGCTGGCCTGGGGCCGGATCGCCTTCGCCGATCCGGAGTTCTTGCCGAAGGCCGACGGCGCTGCGGCCGATGTGCCCGAAACGCTGGAGCAGATGATCGCGCGGCGCGCCGATTTCCTCAGGGCGTATCAGGACGAGGCCTATGCCGCGCGCTATCGGGCGACAATCGACCGCGTGCGTCGCGCCGAAGTGGCGCTCGGCAGCGAGACCTTGACCGACGCCGTGGCCCGGTCGCTGTTCAAGCTGATGGCCTACAAGGACGAATATGAGGTGGCGCGGCTGCATATGCAGTCGGGCTTCCTCGACGAGCTCAGCCAAGAATTCGACGGCGACTTCACGGTGCAATATCACCTTGCGCCGCCATTCCTCCCAGCGCGACGCGATGCACGGGGACGGCCGAGGAAGCGCGCATTCGGGCAGTGGATCCAGACGCCGCTGCGGTTGCTCGCCGGCCTGAGAGGGCTGCGCGGCACGCCCTTCGACCTGTTCGGTTACACCGCGGAGCGCCGCACCGAGCGCGCGTTGATCACCTGGTATGAGGCGCTGATCGAGACCATGCTCGGCAAGCTCGACAAGGCACGGCTGCCCGATCTCGTCGCGCTGGCAAAGGCGCCGATGGAGATCCGCGGCTATGGGCCGGTGAAGGACGCCGCGATCGAAAAGACCAGGGCGGAGGTCGCGCGGCTCACCGCACGACTTGCCTCCGCGCCGTCAGACCAAGGCGACGGCTCAGGCCGCCGCGCGGCGCTTGGCGGGTGATATCAGGCCGACTACGACGGTCGCGAGCACCGCCACGACGATGTTGAGCAGCAGCGCACCGAGGCCGACATAGAAGCTGTAGCTGGCATCGCCGAGCGAGATGCTGGCGAGCGGCTTCAGCCCGTTGCTCCACGCGGTATATGTGCCCCAGCCGATGCCGACCGCCCAGCCGAGCAGCAGCCCTTCGGCACGGAACCAAACGGTGAACAGCCCGAACACCAGCGCCGGCAGGGTCTGCACGATCCAGAGGCCGCCGAGCAGTTGCAGGTCGAGCGCATATTGCGTCGGCAGGAACAGGATGAAGGCGAGCGCACCGACCTTGACCACCAGCGATGTGATCTTCGCCACCGACGCCTCACCGGCGTGCGAGATGTCCGGATTGACGTAGGACTTCCAGACATTACGGGTGAACAGATTGGCGGCACCGATGCTCATCACCGCCGCCGGCACCAGCGCGCCGATCGCGATCGCCGAAAACGCAAAGCCCGCGAACCATTCCGGGAACAGCGTCTTGAACAGCATCGGCACCACGTCGTTCGGCGAAGTCACCTTGATGCCGGCGGCATAGGCCATGTAGCCGAGCAGCGCGATCAGGCCGAGCAGCAGCGTATAGGCCGGCAGCAGGATCGCATTCTTGCGGATGGTATCCGCCGACTTCGAGGCGAAGATGCCGGTCAGCGTGTGCGGATACATGAAGGCGGCGAGCGCCGAGCCCAGCGCCAGCGTTGCATAGGGCAGATACTGTCCGGGCTTCAACGTTAGGCCGGTGGCGCCGCCCTTCGCCGTGAAGGCGTCGTTGGCGGCCGAGAACACCGCGCCGTAGCCGCCGAGCTTCGCGGGCACCACGACCACGGCGGCCAGCACCACGATGTAGATCATGATGTCCTTGACGAAGGCGATCAGCGCCGGCGCGCGCAGGCCGGAGCTATAGGTATAGAGCGCGAGGATCACGAAGGCGGCGATGATCGGCAGTTCGCCGGATAGCCCCATCGCCTTGATCACGACCTCCATGCCGATCAGCTGCAACGCGATGTAGGGCATGGTCGCGACCAGGCCGGTCAGCGCCACCGCGAGCTCGAGCGCGCGCGAGCCATAGGCGCCGTGGACGACATCGGCGGCGGTGACGTAGCCGTTCGCATGCGCCTTCTTCCACAGCACCGGCATGACCGCGAACACGAAGGGATAGACGATGATGGTGTAGGGCAGCGCGAAGAAGCCATAGGCGCCGACCGCATAGACCAGCGCCGGCACCGCGATCACGGTGTAGGCGGTGTAGAAATCGCCGCCGACCAGGAACCAGGTGATCCAGGTGCCGAACTGGCGGCCGCCGAGGCCCCATTCGTCGAGATGCTCGCTGACCGGGCCGGATTTCCAGCGCGCCGCGAAGAAGCCCATCACGGTGACGAGCGCGAAGAAGAAGATGAAGACGCAGAGCGCCACCCAGGCGATGTGATCGGTCATGGTGTCTCCCCTCACCGCGGCTCGTCGGCATCGGGCCGGCGACTGCGATAGACCAGCCAGATCAAGAGCGAGGAGATCGGCACCCAGGCGAGTTGGTACCAGTAGAAGAAGGGAAAGCCGAACAGGGAAGGCTCGACGAAATTATAGAACGGCACCCACAGCAAGCCGATGAACGGCAGCAGCAACAGAATCCACATGGCCTACTCTTCAACACAAGACACAGCTCAAGGCGGGAGGTTCCGCTGATCATGGCAACGATCCAGGAACCGGTCCGTTGCGTCTAGAATCACGGTTACGGCAATGCGACGCAAAAAGATGTGATCGTCACCTGGCGCATGCCGCCTATTCGGCCTTGATGCCCGCGTCCTTTATCACCTTGCGCCAGCGCACCTCCTCGCCGGCAAAGTAGCGGTCGAGCTCGGCCGGAGGAGAGGCCACCATCACGAGGCCCTCATTGACGCTGAGCTTCTTGAAGGCCTCCGCCTGCACGGCCTTGGCCGCCGACCTGTTGAGGCGGTCGATGATGTCGGGCGGCGTATTCGCCGGCGCGTAAAGGCCGTACCAGGATTCGGCGACATAGCCGGAGGCGCCAGCTTCCGACACCGTCGGCAATTGCGGGAACGCGGGCGAGCGTTCGGCTGACGTCACTCCGATCGCGCGCAGCTGCCCGGCCTCGACCAGCGAGGCGCAGCTTGCCACCGTGGTGAACATCACCTGAATCTGGCCGCCCATCAGGTCGGTGATGGCAGGCGCCGCGCCCTTGTAGGGAACGGTGGTGAGATTGACCCCGGCCATGTGCTTGAACAGTTCGCCGGCGAGATGCGCCGAGGTGCCGGTGCCATAGGTGCCGTAGGACAGCTTCTGCGGATCGGCCTTCGCGGCCGCGATCAGATCGGCAATCGACTTGATCGGCGAAGCGGGATTGACCACGACGACGTTGAACGAGCGCGCCACCAGCGCCACGGGCGCGAAATCCTTGTGCGCGTCATAAGGCAGCTTGCTGTAGAGGCTCGGATTGACCGCGTTGGCGAAGGTCGCCATCAGCAGCGTGTAGCCGTCGGCTGGACTCGTCGCGACGCTCTGCGTGCCGATGATGGTGCCGGCGCCCGGCTTGTTCTCGATGATCACGGTGACGCCGAGATCCTTTTGCATCTCCTGCGCCAGCGTCCGCGCCACGACATCGGTGCCGCCGCCGGGCGCGAACGGCACCACGATCTTGACGATGTGGTCGGGATAGGCGGCGCGCGCAGGCAGTTGCAGCAGCAGGTTTGCTGCGATCGCGAACAGGAGTGATGCGAGAAGACGAAGCGGCATGACGGACCCCGGCAGTGAGGCGATCTTCATACACGCAACGGCTATGCAACGGCTGCCGGGTGGTCATGACGCGGAAGGAACGTCGCACTATTAGTCCCGTCATCCCCGCGCAAAGGCTTCGCCTTTGCGCGGGGATGACGGTGATAAAGGGCGCACGCGTGCCATCATCGCAAGCGCCCGCGCCGCTCACGAGTACGGATTGATCAGCTTCTGCTGCTCGGTGGCGTGACGGACCAGCAGGTCGATGAAGGTGCGGACCTTCGCCGAGAGATGATGGCGGTGCGGATAGACCGCGTTCATGGTGAGCTCGACCGGCCGGTATTCGGGCAGCAGGCGCACCAGTTGTCCCGACTCCAGCTCGTCGCGGACCAGGAAGCCGGCCGCGAGGAAGACGCCGACGCCGGCCAGTGCCGCGAGCTTCAGGGTTTCGCCGCTGTTGGAAATCAAATTTCCGGAGACTCGCACTGCGGCCGGCGTGCCCTTGCGGTCGGCGAAGCGCCACTCGTCGCCATAGGGATAGTTGGCGTGGCGCATGCAGTTGCGCGCGGAGAGATCGGCCAGCAGCGTTGGCTTGCCGTGCTGTTCGATATAGCCGTGCGAGCAGCACAGCACGTGGCGCCAGGTCGCGATGGTGCGCACGATCAGGCTGGAGTCCGGCGGCGGCACCATGCGCACCGCGAGATCGTAATTCTCGTCGATCAGATCGGCATTGCGCTCGCCGATCGTGAGATCGACCTTGACCTCGGGATAGGTGGCGAGGAACTCGGCCACCGCGGGCGACAGGAACTGGACGAGATGGGTGTTGGTGAAGATGCGCAGCGTGCCGCGCGGCACCGATTGCTGCGCGCCCGCGATGTCGTCGGCCTGCTCGATGTCGGCGAGGATCTGGACGCAGCGGTCGTAATAGGCTTGGCCGACCTCGGTGAGGCTGACCTTGCGCGTGGTGCGGTTGAGCAGCCGGGCGCCGAGCCGGTCCTCCAGCGACTGCACGTGGTTGCTCACCATGGTGGTGGACATGTTGAGCTTGCGGCCGGCCGCGGAGAAGCCGCCGGTGTCCACGACCCGGACGAAGGCGGTCAGGCTGGTCAGGCGATCCATGCGGCAAGGTCCGGATTATCAGCGCTGGCTTGATAATGCTTCCAGTTTTATCGGGATTATCACAGCGGGAAGGACATTGCATCTAAGGGGCCGCACTGGGCGCCCTTTCTGGAAGGACGCAATGTTCGACCCGGAGGATGTCATGTCGACCACCACTTATGTCCCTGAAGAATCGGCCAAAATCGGTCTCCGCCCGTCGCGGAAAACGGTCAAGCGGGTGGCGCTCGGGCTCGCCGCGATCATCGGCGCCGCCGTGGCAGCCGACTTTGGTTACGACTACGTCACCACCGGCCGCTACCTCGAAACCACCGACGACGCCTATGTGAAGGCGGACTCCACGATCATCGCCCCGAAGGTCTCGGGCTACATCGCCAAGGTGCTGGTCACCGACAACCAGCCGGTGAAGGCCGGCCAGCTGCTGGCCGAGATCGACGACCGCGATTACCGCACCGCGCTCGGTCAGGCCAAGGCGGATGTCGACGCCGCCACAGCCTCGGTGCGCAACCTCGATGCCCAGCTCGAACTGCAGCAGCCGATCATCGACCAGAGCACGGCCGACGTCACCGCCGCCGAGGCCAACCTGAAATTCGCGCAGGAGGAGCAGACCCGCTACGACGGGCTGATGAAGTCCGGCTCCGGGACCATTCAGCGCGCGCAACAGACCGACGCGGCGCTGCGCGCCAACACCGCGCAATTGCAGCATGCGAAGTCGGCGCTGTCGGCGGCGCAGCGCAAGGTCGACGTGCTGACCACGCAGCGCGCCCAGGCCGCAGCGCAGGTGGACCGCGCTCGCGCGGTCGAGCACCAGGCCGAGCTCAATCTGTTCTACGCCCGGATCACCGCGCCGGTCGACGGCACGGTCGGCGCCCGCACGCTGCGCGTCGGGCAATATGTGCAGGCCGGCACCCAGCTGATGGCGGTGGTGCCGCTGGACGCGGTCTATGTGGTCGCCAATTTCAAGGAGACGCAGCTGACCCATGTGCGCAACGGCCAGCCGGTCGAGCTCACGGTCGACAGTTTTCGCGGCACCACGCTGAAGGGTCATGTCGACAGCCTGTCGCCGGCCAGCGGCCTCGAATTCGCGCTGCTGCCGCCCGACAACGCCACCGGCAATTTCATCAAGATCGTGCAGCGCGTGCCGGTGAAGATCGTGCTCGACGATCACAGCCTAACCGGCCTCTTGCGCCCCGGCATGTCGGCGATCCCGACCGTCAACACCAAGGCGACGGTGCTGGCCGAGCGCGAGGAGAAGCGGCGGCTGGCATCGGCGACGCGGCAGCACGGCGGATAGGACCAAACGCTTCTTCGGCTGGCTCCGCGCGATCGATCACCCATCGGTGGTCGATCGCGTTTTGCTGTCTACGCCCTCTTCGCCTCTCCCGCTTGCGGGTGGGGGCTCTCTCCGCGAGTCATCTTGTGGAGAGAGCCCCCACCCCACCCTCCCCCGCAAGCGGGAGAGGGAGCTTGAGAGGCGTGCTCACCTCACTAGTCGACAGCACGCAGGCCAAACGCAGCCGTCGTGCCGTGGTCATAACCGCAGTCGCTCTCTCAGCCGCAGCCGTTGATTATCAACCTCTACCGGACAATCCTTCCAGTCTTTCTCGGATTATCGAAACCGGCCGCCTAATACATCTTGTGTGGGTAGCAAGGACGACCTCGATGACCGCACTTCAGCCCACAGCCGACGCAGCGAACGCTGCCGCGCTCCCCGCCCCCGCAACGCCGGCGATCCCCACGAAAACCTGGATCGCGGTGATCGGGGCGACGCTCGGCGCGTTCATGGCGGTGCTGAACATCCAGATCGTCAACGCCTCGCTCGCCGATGTGCAGGGCGCGATCGGCGCCGGGATCGACGACGGCGGCTGGATCTCGACCTCCTATCTGATCGCCGAGATCGTGGTGATCCCCCTCTCCGGCTGGCTCGCGCAGGTGTTCTCGGTGCGCATCTATCTGCTCACCAATGCGTTCCTGTTCCTGGTGTTCTCGGCTGCATGCGCGCTGGCGCAGGACCTGCCCCAGATGATCGCGCTGCGCGCCGTGCAGGGTTTCACCGGCGGCGTGCTGATCCCGATGGCGTTCACGCTGATCATCACGCTGCTGCCGAAGGCCAAGCAGCCGATCGGGCTCGCGCTGTTCGCGCTGTCGGCGACGTTCGCGCCCGCGATCGGCCCGACCATCGGCGGCTACCTCACCGAGAACTGGGGCTGGCAGTACATCTTCTATGTCAATCTGGTGCCGGGCGCCGTGATGATCGCGATGCTCTACGTCTCGCTTGACCCGAGCCCGATGAAGCTGTCGTTGATCCGCCAGGGCGACTGGCTCGGCATCATCACCATGGCGATCGGCCTCGCCGCGCTGCAGACCGTGCTGGAGGAAGGCAACAAGGACGACTGGTTCGGCTCGCCCTTCATCGTCCGCCTGTCGGTGATCGCGGCGGTCGCGCTGGCCGCCTTCCTGATCGTCGAATTCACCGTGGAGAAGCCGCTGCTCAATCTGCGCCTGCTCGCCCGCCGCAATTTCGGCTTCGGCATGCTGGCCAACTTCCTGCTCGGCATCGCGCTGTACGGCTCGGTGTTCATCCTGCCGCAGTACCTCGCGCGCATCCAGGGCTACAATGCCGAGCAGATCGGCATGGTGCTGGCCTGGACCGGGCTGCCGCAGCTCGCGCTGATCCCGCTGGTGCCGCGGCTGATGCAGCGCTTCGACCCGCGCCTCATCATCGGCGTCGGCTTCGCGCTGTTCGCCGGCTCCAACTTCATGAACATCTTCATGACCAACGACTACGCCACCGACCAGCTGTTCTGGCCCAACATCGTCCGCGCCATCGGCCAGGCGCTGGTGATGGCGCCGCTGTCTGCGGTTGCGACCGCGGGCATCGAGCTGGAGAATGCGGGCTCGGCCTCCGCGCTGTTCAACATGATGCGCAACCTCGGCGGTGCGGTCGGCATCGCCGTGCTGCAGACGCTGCTGACCAAGCGCGAGCAATATCACTCCAACGTGCTGATGCAGTCGGTCTCGCTGCTGGAACAGGCCACGCGCAACCGGATTGAGCAGCTGACGCAGTATTTCATGAACCACGGCGTCGCCGACCAGGCCGCGGCCGCCCACCGCGCAATCGCGGCGATCGGCAAGGTCGTGCAGAAGCAGGCCTACATCCTCGCCTTCAGTGATACCTTCTACCTGCTCGGTGTCGCGCTGATCATAGCACTCGCGGCGACACTCTTCCTGAAGAAGCCGGGCCACCTCACTCGCGGCGGTGCGCACTAACCCAAACCACAACCACGGAGAACGACCATGAAACCCCGTATGAACTTCTACCAGGCCGCACCCGAGACCATCAAAGCGCTGGTCGCGGTCGAAAACCAGATCGCTGCGAGCGGCCTCGAGCAATCGCTGATCGAGCTGGTCAAGACCCGCGCCTCGCAGATCAACGGCTGTGCCTACTGCATCAACATGCACACCGAGGATGCCCGCAAGCACGGCGAGACCGAGCAGCGGCTCTATTTGCTCAACGCCTGGCGCGAATCCCCGCTCTACAGCGAGCGCGAGCGCGCGGCACTGGCCTGGACCGAAGCGTTGACGCTGGTGTCAGAGACGCATGCGCCGGACGCCGACTATGAAGCCGTGCGCGCCCAATTCTCGGACAGCGAGCTGGTCAACCTGACCACGCTGATCGGCGCGATCAACGCCTGGAATCGGATCGCCATCGGCTTCCGCGCGGTGCATCCGGTGAAGGCGAAGGCGGCGGCGTGAGCAGCGCGGACGATCCATCCCCGTCATCCTGAGGAGCCTGCGCAGCAGGCGTCTCGAAGGATGCACGGCCACAGACGGGCCGTCGACCCTTCGAGGGCCGCTGAAGAAGCGGCCACCTCAGGGTGACGGTGCCAAGGCGATGCGCAGACCGTAGGGTGGGTTAGCCGAAGGCGTAACCCATCATTCTCTCCGCGGTGAGCAAAGTCGGTGGGTTACGCTGCGCTAACCCACCCCACCCAGTGTCAAACCGCCGTGGCCTTCGCGAACTCGACGTAGATCTCGCGCAGGCGGTCGGTGATCGGGCCGACCTTGCCGCCTCCGACCTTCTTGCCGTCGATCGCGACCACGCCCTGCACGAAGACGGAGGCGCTGGTGATGAAGGCTTCCTTGGCGGCGAGCGCTTCCTCGATCGTGAAGGCGCGCTCCTCGATGCGCAGTTGGCGTTCCTCGGCGAGCTTGACCACCGCCTTGCGGGTGCAGCCGGGCAGGATCTCGTTGCCGTTCTGCCGGGTCACGATGACATCGTCCTGGGTGACGATGAAGGACGAGGACGAGCCGCCCTCGGTGACCTTGCCGTCCTCGATCATCCAGGCTTCGCCGGCGCCGGCCGCGGCCGCGGCCTGCTTGGCCAGCACCTGCGCCAGCAGCGCTACGCTCTTGATGTCGCGCCGTTCCCAGCGGATGTCGGGCACCGTGATGACGTTGATGCCGGTCTTGGCCGAGGGCGCGTTGATGATGTCCTTTTCCGAGGTGAACATCACGAGCGTCGGCTTGACGTCGGCCTTCGGGAAGGCGAAGTCGCGGCCCTTGTCGGCGCCGCGGGTGACCTCGAGATAGACCATGCCGTTGACGAGGTCGTTGCGCGCAACCAGCTCCTTCTGGATCTCCTCGATCCGCTCCAGCGTCTCCGGCAGCGCGAGCTGGATCTCGCCGACCGAACGCTTGAGCCGCGCCAGATGCGAGGCGTTGTCGATCAGCTTGCCCTCGAGCACCGCCGCCACCTCGTAGATGCCGTCGGCGAACAGGAATCCGCGGTCGAAGACCGAGACCTTGGCCTCCGAATGCGGCACGAACGAGCCGTTGACGTAAGCGATCTTTTCCACGCGAGTTCTCCTGCGGACGAAGGTGGTTTCAGGCCTTCGTATACGCAAATTGTTAACGGGGGAAAACCCTGTAGCCGCCGTCATTCCGGGGCGATGCGCAGCACCGAACCCGGAATCTCGAGATTCCCCGTACGCAATTGCGCACCTGCGGTCTGGTCCCTCGGACCATCCCGGAATGACAGCCAGGCCCTCCACGTCATTGCGAGCGAAGCGAAGCAATCCATAGCGCCGGCTACGCGGATGGATGGATTGCTTCGTCGCTTCAGCGCAAATTGCCTTGCAATTTGTCGCGAGCTCCTCGCAATGACGGAGGGGCGTCCGGCGCTCCCCAGCCTCAGTGCTGCAGGATCTTCGACAGGAACTTCTGCGCGCGGTCGCTGCGCGGCGTGCCGAAGAAGTCGGCCTTCTTGGCGTCCTCGACGATCTCGCCGCGGTCCATGAAGATGACGCGGTCGGCGACCTTGTTGGCAAAGCCCATTTCATGGGTCACGACCATCATGGTCATGCCCTCGCGGGCGAGGTCGACCATGACGTCGAGCACCTCGCTGATCATCTCCGGATCGAGCGCCGAGGTCGGCTCGTCGAACAGCATCGCGATCGGGTCCATCGCCAGCGCGCGGGCGATCGCGACGCGCTGCTGCTGGCCGCCGGACAACTCCGCCGGAAACTTCTTGGCATGATCCTTCAGCCCGACGCGCTCCAGAAGCTTCATGCCCTTGGCGGTGGCGTCCTCAGACTTGCGGCCGAGCACCTTCTCCTGCGCGAGGCGGAGATTGTCGATGATCCGTAAGTGCGGAAACAGTTCGAAATGCTGGAACACCATGCCGACGCGCGAACGCAGCTTCGGCAGGTCGGTCTTGGGATCATTGACCTTGACGCCGTCGAGCGTGATGTCGCCACCCTGGATCGGCTCCAGCGCGTTGACGCATTTGATCAGGGTCGACTTGCCCGAGCCGGACGGGCCGCAGACCACCACCACCTCGCCCTTGGCGACGCTGGTGGTGCAGTCCTTCAGCACCTGGAAGCTCGGCCCGTACCATTTGTTGACGTGGTTGATCTCGATCATGATGGCTCAGCTTTTTTGTTTAGGCATGACCTTGTCGGAAAACCGGTTCCCACTTTTCCGGGTCATGCCTCAGCGAACGATGGCAATGCGCGCCTGCAGGCGGCGAACGCCGTAGGACGCGATACAGGAAATGACGAAGTAGACCAGCGCGGCGAACAGATACATTTCGACCAGGCGGCCGTCGCGCTGAGCGACCTTGCTGGCGGCGCCGAGGAAATCCGGGATCGACAGCACGTAGACCAGCGAGGTGTCCTGGAACAGCACGATGGTCTGTGTCAGCAGCACCGGCAGCATGTTGCGAAACGCCTGCGGCAGCACGACGTAGCGCATCGACTGCGCATAGGTCAGGCCGAGCGCGCTGGCCGCAGCCGGCTGGCCCTTCGAGATCGACTGGATGCCGGCGCGCATGATCTCGGAGAAATACGCCGCCTCGAACGCAATAAAGGTGATCAGCGAGGAAGCGAAGGCGCCGACCGTGATCGGCCGCGACGCGCCGGTCAGCCACTGCCCGATATACGGCACCAGGAAGTAGAACCAGAAAATCACCAGCACCAGCGGCAGCGAGCGGATGAAGTCGACATAGAAGCCCGCGATGCGCCCGAGCACCTTGTAGCTCGACAGCCGCATCAGGGCGATCAGCGTGCCGAACACCAGGCCGCCGAACGCGGCGAGCGCGGTCAAGGTCAGCGTGAAGCGCATGCCCTCTAGGAACAGGTAGGGCAGCGAGCGGCGGATGACGTCGAAATCGAAACTGCCGATCATCGTCATTTGCCCGTGATGTAGCCGGGGATCGCGACATAGCGCTCGAGGAAGCGCATCGCGGTCACCACGACGAAATTGAGGAGCAGGTAGAGCACCGTTGCCGCCGTGAACGCCTCGAACACCTGGAACGAGAATTCCTGCATCGAGCGGGCCTGGCCGGTCAGTTCGATCAGGCCGATGGTGATGGCGACCGCGCTGTTCTTGATGGTGTTGAGGAATTCGGAGGTCAGCGGCGGCAGGATGATGCGGAACGCCATCGGCAGCAGCACGTAGCGATAGGTCTGCAGCGTGGTGAGGCCGAGCGCGGTCGAGGCCTGCTTCTGCCCGCGCGGCAGCGAGGTGATGCCGGCCTGCAATTG
This sequence comes from Bradyrhizobium sp. BRP56, assembly GCF_020194035.1. Lineage (NCBI taxonomy): Bacteria > Pseudomonadati > Pseudomonadota > Alphaproteobacteria > Hyphomicrobiales > Nitrobacteraceae > Bradyrhizobium > Bradyrhizobium sp. BRP56. The sequence goes on along the minus strand of NZ_JADYVV010000038.1, from coordinate 16,819 downwards.
CACGGCGACGCGCGCCGACATGAAGAAGCCGACGCCGATCGCGGCGGTCCAGAACGGCGCATTCGGCAGTTGCTTCAGCCACAGCCCGGCCGACCGCGGCAACAGTTCGGGCAGCACGAAGAACCACAGGAACAGCTGCACCAAGAGCGGCATGTTGCGGAAGAACTCGACCCAGCAGAAGCCGATCCACGACGCGGCCCGCGACGGCAGCGTGCGCAGCACGCCGATCACCGAGCCGGACACCAGCGCGATGATCCAGGCCAGCACCGACACCTTGACGGTGACCACCAGCCCCGACAGCAACAGGTCGAGATAGGTGCCGGTCCCCATCGGGTTCGGCTCAAGGAAGATGTGCCAGTTCCAATTGTAGTTCACAGGTCCCCCACGCGGCCGTGCCGGTCACGGCATTACGCCGGCATCGCGCGCGGCGTCTATGCAAATGTCCGGCCATTCTCCTCCAAAAATGGCCGGACATGCTAACTTTCAGGACCCGCTCCCAAAAGGAGGCGACGGGTCATACGCAGCGGTCAGTTGACCAGATAGGCATCCGGATCCGGAGAGTCCGACGGCTTCGCAAACTGCTTCTTCATCTCCGGTCCAGCCGGCGAGTTGAGATTCAGGCCCTTCGGCGGGATCTTTTGGGTGAACCACTTGTCATAGATCTTCTGGCCCTCGCCGCTGGTGTAAAGCGCGGCGGTTGCGGCGTCGACGACCTTCTTGAACGGCGCGTCGTCCTTGCGCAGCATGATGCCGTAGGGCTCGGGCTTGGAGAACGCGTCCTTGGAGATCACGTAGTCATCCGGCGACTTCGAGCCGGCGACGAGGCTCGCGAGCAGGATGTCGTCCATCACGAAGGCGACCGCGCGATCGGTCTCGACCATCAGGAAGGCCTCGGCATGATCCTTGGCCGGGATGATATTGACGCTCAGCCCGCGCGCGAGGTTGGCCTCGGTGAGCTGCTTGATGTTGGTGGTGCCGGCGGTCGAGACCACCGTCTTGCCCTTCAGATCGTCGATCGAATTGATCTTGCTCGCCTTCTTGGTGACGTAGCGGCTGGCGGTCAGGAAGTGGCTGTTGGTGAAGGAGACCTGCTTCTGGCGCTCGGCATTGTTGGTGGTCGAGCCGCATTCGAGGTCGACGGTGCCGTTGGCCATCAGCGGAATACGGGTCGCCGAGGTCACCGGGTTGAGCTTGACCTCGAGCTTGTCGAGCTTCAGCTCCTTCTTCACGGCATCGACGATCTTGTAGCAGATGTCCATGGCGTAGCCGACCGGCTTCTGGTTGTCGTCGAGATAGGAGAACGGGATCGAGGAGTCGCGGTAGCCGAGCGTGATCGCGCCGGTGTCCTTGATGTTCTTCAGCGTGCCGGTCAGCTCCTGGGCTTGCGCCTGGCTCGCGCCCAGCGCGGCGGCGAGCGCGAAGCCGATCAGATAGTTGCGTGTCATACGTCTACTCCTTGCGTGGAAACGGTCGTTCTAGTGCGTGAGAATATCAGCGAGGACGGGTGCGATATAGCGGCGAAACTGTTCCGGATTCTCGCTCATCGGAAAATGACCGAGCTGCTCCATGATCGTGACGCTGGCGCCCCCTATTGCCGCTGCGGTCCGCCTCGTATCCTCGGGCGTGCAGGAGAAATCATACTCGCCCGTAAGCAGATAGAGGTTGCATACTTTAGTCTCGATTGACGCGACCCGGCCGCGCAGGTCGCCGTCGACACGGTAGAAATACAGGTCGCCCTTGAACACGCCGGGACCGCCCTGCTTGTAGGCCCATAGCGTTTCCATCCGCGCAGGCTCAGGGCTTTGCGGGGCGATCAGCCCGGACACCAGCGCGGCGCAGACTTCGCCGCCGTGAACGTCCGGCCGGTTCAGCCAGCTGGTGTCATACCACGGCGTCTGGAAATCGGCAGCCTCGAGCCCGATCAGCGCGCGGAACTCGGCGGCATATTCGATCGCAAGGTTAAGCACGATGCGGCCGCCGATCGAGCAGCCCATCACGACAGGCTTCTCCAGCCCCAGCGCCCGACAGAAGGCGCGGATGGTCTCGGTGTAGCGCGCAGTGGTGAGTTGGTATTCATCGCCGGTCCAGCTCATCGGCGGATTCGACTTGCCATGCCAGGGCATATCGAAGGCAATGATGCGGAAATTTTCGGCAAACTGCGTATCCGCGAGCAGATGGCGCCACTGCCGCGCATCTGATCCCGCGGTGTGCAGGCAGACCAGCGGAATGCCCGTGCCGTTCTCCTCGAAATAGATGCGGTGCAGCTCGCCGCCGATCTCGACGTGAACGTAGCGGCCGACCATCGGCTCGATGTGACCGTTCGTGATCTTGCCGCTCATGATACGGCCGCCGCGAAATGTTGCCGCGGCAGCGCCAGCAGGTCCTTGAAGTATTGCAGATGCGCCATGAAGGGATGCAGGTCGCCTTCCGGCACGGCCTCGCCGCGCTTGGTCAGCGCCAGCAGATCGTGCCAGCCGGGCTTCGGCTCGGCCTGCCAATAGGCGGCCCAGGCCTGCGGCGTCGCGCGATAGGAAAAGCGCCAGGAGCGCATCAGGACCGGTGACGGCGCAAGCTCGACGATGCGCCCGCTGCGGATCGCGGCATGAAACGGCCGCGCCATCGGGCCGATCAGGCAGTCGCAATCGAGCAGCCGCCCGCGCGCAACCAGCCGAGGGGCCTCGTCGAGCAATGCGGGAAGGCCGGCAAACGCCCTCGTCACAGCGTCGTCGGTGGCGTCAGGCGATGGCGTCATCTGTCGGGCGGCGTTCCTGCAGCGGGCGGCGCCATGATGACGGCAAGCGCGCAATCCCGCAAGGCGCCGATGCCTTTGGGTTCCCTTGATTATTCGCTTGACCAAACCCGGCTTGCCGGTCAGGCGCGCACACCCCGCGCCCTCCCGGCACAGTGCCAGGAACGGCCAATCCGTCCGACCAAAGGCCGATTGAATTCCGCGGCTCGGCAGGTCGCGCCAAATCGCGGCAGACCAATTGTCGCAGCCGGCGCTTCGAGCGCAATTCGCGCTTCCGTTGCCCGCCCCGTTCTGTCCAATGCGCTCGGTCCCAGCATGACAGGGACGATCATTGCCAACACCGAACAAGACGCGGCCGCGATCGAACGCGGTCATAAGGGAGAGATCGAGATGTCGCACCGCAATCGCTTGATGGTCCTGGTCGCCGCCGCCGGCATGCTGGTGTCAACAGCGGCGCTCGCGCAGGATTATCCGACCAAGCCGATCACGCTGATCGTGCCATGGCCGGCGGGCGGCTCGACCGATATCTCGATGCGCGCGATCGCCGAGAGCGCCTCCAAGGTGCTGGGCCAGCCAATCGCGGTCGACAACAAGGCGGGCGGCGGCGGCACCGTGGGCCCCGCGACGATGGCCGCCGGCGCCAAGCCCGACGGCTACACCATCGCCCAGATCCCGATCACCGTGTTCCGCCTGCCCTTGATGCAGGAAGTGTCGTGGGATCCGGCGAAGGATTTCTCCTACATCATCCACCTCACCGGCTACACCTTCGGCGTCACCACCAACGCCGAGTCGCAGTTCAAGACCTGGCAGGACGTCGTCGATTTCGCCAAGAAGAACCCGGGCAAGGTGACCTATGCGACGCCCGGCACCGGCACCTCGCTGCATGTCGGCATGGAGCAGATCGCCCTGATGGCCGGGATCAAGCTGACCCAGGTGCCGTTCAAAGGCGGCGCCGAGACCAATGCGGCCGTGCTCGGCCAGCACACCATGCTGCAGGCGGATTCCACCGGCTGGCGGCCGCTGGTCGATGCCGGCAAGCTCCGCCTGTTGATGGTGTGGACCGGCGCGCGCTCGCCGAACTATCCCGACGTGCCGACGCTGAAGGAGCTCGGCTACCCCATGGTCTATGACTCGCCGTTCGGCATCGCCGGCCCCAAGGGCATGGACCCCAAGATCGTCGCCAAGCTGCACGATGCCTTCAAGAAGGCGATCGAGGACCCGGCGGTGATCGCGACGCTCGCCAAATACGACATGGTGCCGAACTACAAGAACACCGAGGACTACAAGAAGTTCGTGGGCGAGGTCACCGAGTCCGAGCGCAAGGTGATCGACACGCTCGGGCTGGCGAAGAAGTAAGGACCGGCCGCGAAGCCTCCGCCCGTCATTGCGAGGAGCGAAGCGACGAAGCAATCCATCCTTCCGCACATGCGGTGAAATGGATTGCTTCGCTTCGCTCGCAATGACGGGGATAGGTCGATGCCCCACCTCGCGACTTGACGAGAGCACTTCCCATGACAGACCAAACCAACGTCAAATTCCGCCTCAACAACTCCGAGCTCTGGGGCGGGCTGATCGGACTCGGGCTCGGCGCCTTCGTGATCTGGTCGGGCCTCAAGCTGAAGCTCGGCACCATCAACGATCCCGGCTCCGGCTACGTGCTGTTCTACACCGGCATCCTGATGTGCGTGTTCGCGGCCTCGATCATGATCGCGGCGGTCACCGAGGGCGGGCCGACCTTCGCCTCGCGCTGGGAGAATGCGCGCTGGGGCAAGCCGGTGCTGGTCATCGTCTGCCTCACCGCGTTCGCCTTTGCGCTGGAGCCGCTCGGCTTCCTGCTGTCGGCGATCCCGCTGATGCTGTTGCTGCTCCGCGTGATCGATCCGGTGCGCTGGTCGCTGGCGATCCCGCTGTCCATCCTTGCCCCGCTCGGGATGTGGTGGGTGCTGAAGCATCTGCTCGCGATCCAGCTGCCGAGCGGCATCTTCGAGATCGGTTGAGCGCCCATGGATACTCTCGTCAACGTCGCCCACGGCCTCGGCGTCGCGCTGCTGCCGATCAACCTGCTCTACTGCTTCATCGGCGTGTTCATCGGCACGCTGGTCGGCGTGCTGCCCGGCATCGGCCCGATCTCGGCGATGTCGCTGCTGCTGCCGGTGACGCTGTCCGGCACGCCGGAATCCGGCATCATCATGATGGCCGGCATCTATTACGGCTCGATGTATGGCGGCTCGACCACCTCGATCCTGGTCAACATCCCCGGCGAAGCGGCCTCCGTCGTCACCTGCATCGACGGCCATCAGATGGCGAAGCAGGGCCGCGCCGGCCCCGCGCTCGGCATCTCCGCCTTCGGCTCGTTCATCGCCGGCACGTTCGCGCTGATCGCCCTGATGCTGGTGGCGCCCTCACTCGCCAGCGTCGCGATCGCGTTCGGGCCGGCCGAATATTTCAGCCTGATGGTGCTCGGCCTCGTGGTGCTGACATTCCTCACCCAGGGCTCGATGGCCAAGGCGCTGTTGATGGCCTGCATCGGCGTCGTGCTCGGCCTGGTCGGGCTCGACAGCATCACGGCGCAGCCGCGGCTGACCTTCGGCCGCCTCGAGCTGATCGACGGCATCGGCCTGGTGCCGGTCGTGATGGGCCTGTTCGGCGTCGCCGAGGTGCTGCTCAACACCGAGCAGGCGATCAAGCGCGACATCATCAAGACCAGGATCAACCAATTGCTGCCGAGCAAGGAGGACTGGAAGGCCAGCGCCGGACCGGTGGCGCGCGGCACGGTGCTCGGCTTCTTCCTCGGCATCCTGCCCGGTGGCGGCGCCGTGGTGGCGTCGTTCGCCTCCTACGCGCTGGAGAAGCGGCTCTCGAAGCATCCGGAGCGCTTCGGCCACGGCGCTATCGAGGGCGTCGCGGGGCCGGAATCGGCGAACAATTCCGCGGCCGGCGGCGCCTTCATTCCGCTGATGACGCTCGGCATCCCGCCGAATGTGGTGATGGCGCTGCTGCTCGGCGCTTTCGTGATCCACGGCCTGCAGCCGGGACCGCTGATGATCTCGCAGAACCCGACGCTGTTCTGGGGCATCGTTGCCAGCATGTATATCGGCAACCTGATGCTCTTGGTGCTCAACCTGCCGATGATCGGCATGTGGGTGCAGCTGCTGCGGCTGCCCTACAACGTGCTGTTCCCGCTGATCATCCTGTTCACGATCATCGGCGTCTACTGCTCCAGCAACAACGTGTTCGACGTCCACGTCATGATCGCGTTCGGTGTGATCGGCTATTTCATGCGCAAGCTCGGCTACGAGCCGGCGCCGCTGGTGCTGGCCTTCGTGCTCGGGCCGATGCTGGAGAACAACCTGCGCAAATCGCTGATCCTCTCGCAGGGCGATCTCATGACCTTCGTGGAGCGGCCGATCTCGGCGATCTGCCTCGCCTTCGCGCTGGTGCTGCTGGTCGGCCCGCTGCTGCCCTCACTGCGCAAGAAGCGCGAGCTGGTGGCGCTGGATGAGGGGGCGTAGGAGAGCGAGGCTGGATCGGGTTGAGAAGCAGCCGCATCGGCACTGCGCTCCCTCGCCCCGTTCTTACGGGGTCGAGACGAGCGGAGCTCGCTCTTGGAGGGTTGGGGTGAGGGGCTGCCTCCGCAAGCACGGTCATAGCAGTATCCGCGGAGGCTCCCCCTCACCCGCACGCGAGGAGAGGCGACGGATAGCGCGGGACCATTCAACTCGCCTTCACGCCCCGCCCATTCTTCGGCGCCTGGGCCAGTGCGCGGGCCAGCACCTGGGCTTCCCTCTTCAGCATGTCGGCGAGCTCGCCTTCGCGGCGGCGGATGCGGTCGGACGCGGCGCCGATCGAGAGCGCGGCGACCACCTCGCCGGCATCGTCACGGACCGGCACGCCGACGCCGCCCATGCCGGGGAACGCGGCGTCGATCAGCACGGTGTGGCCGGCCTTGCGCGCCATGGCGATCCGCTCGCGCAGGAACTTCGGCGTGATGCGCGGCGATTTCGCCAGCCGCGGCACGATCACCTCGATCACAGCCTCGATCTCGGCATCCGGCAGCCAGACCAGCAGCGCCAGCGCGCCGGCGCCGACACCGAGCGGACGGCGGCTGCCGATCTGCAGATAGTTCGGTTGCAGCGGATGGTTGCCGACCGAGCGCGCCAGATAGAGCGCCTCGACGCCGGAGCGCACCGACAGCAGCGCCGTATCGGCCGAGCGCTCCGACAGCCGCAGCAGGCTCGGCTGCGCCAGCTCGGCGATGTCGACCGAACGGCGCGCGCCGACCGCCATCACCCGCGCCTCCTGGCCGAGCTCATAGGTCTTGGCGCCGGCGACGCGGCTGACGAAGCCTTCCTCGATCAGCGAGTTGAGGATGCGCAGCGCCGTCGCCTTGTTCAGCGAGGTGGTGTCGGCGATGTCGGTGAGCCGCAGCGGCGAACGCTGCGCCAGCACGCGCAGGATGGCGCAGACCTTCTGGATCGCGTTGAACTTGTCGGGTTGGCCCGGCGCCGGCAGTGGCCTCTTGCGGCTGGTCCGTGCGGTCGCAGTCGTTGAGGCGTTCATGCCCTGGCCTTCCTTGCCGTCAATTCCAAATCCTGAACCGGGCACGACGTTTAGACGCGCCCGGCGGACATCATCCTAGGACGGATGACGTGCGCCGGACACCGTATACTTTCGTCAGATGAAACTTTGATTTCGACTATCTACGCTGCTGTGCAACAATAAGGATATTTGAATTTCGCATCACGAAATCTGATGCGGTTAGCATGATCCTTTCGAAAAAGCCGCTTCGCACTTTTTCGGATCATGCGCTACGCCAGCCGCAGCCTGCGGATCGTGAACAGCGCGCAGAGGCTGAGGATGCAGACCGCGGTGAGATAATAGCCCGGCGCGACCTCGCCGATCGGCGCGAAGCCGCCCAGCCAGGTCATGATCGCCGGCCCCATGCCGCCGAACAATGTGACGCCGATATTGTAGCTGAGACCGAGCCCGGTCGCACGCGTCGCCGCCGGAAACAGTTCCGACATCAGCGCGGCCAGCGGCCCGTAGTACAGCGACTTCAGGACGCCGAGCCAGAGCACGCCGATCAGGATGATCATCGGCGTCGGCTTGCCGGTGAGCAGGAGGAAGGCCGGGAAGATCGACACCAGCAGCAGCAGCGCGAACAGGATCATGTGGGTGGTGCGTCCGATCTTGTCGGAGACCATGCCTGCGATCGGCGCCAGCAGCGCAACCGCGGTCTGCGCGGCGAACGAGGCGATGAAGCCGACCGACGGCGCGAGGTTGAGCGTCTTCACCACATAGGTCGGCATGTAGACGATCAAATAGTTGACCGCGGTCGACACCGCGAGCGCGCCGATCGCGAGCATCGTGGCGAGCTTCTGCCGCGCGAACACTTCCCTGACCGGCGATTCCTGCTTCGCCGCCGGCGGCGGGATCGCATCGTCGACATGGTTGCGGATGTAGATGCCGACCGGGCCGATCAGGACGCCGAACAGGAACGGCAGCCGCCAGCCCCAGGACTGCAGATCCTCCGGGCTCATCAGCGAGGTCAGGAGCGCACCGAAGCCCGCGCCCAACAGACCGCTGACGCCCTGGCTCGCGAACTGCCAGCTCGCCACGAAGCCGCGCCGCTCCGGCATGTGCTCGACCAGGAACGCGGTCGAGGAGCCGAACTCGCCGCCGGCGGAAAACCCCTGCACCAGCCGCGCCAGCAGCACCGCGATCGGCGCCAGGATGCCGATGGTCTGATAGGTCGGCATCAGCGCCAGCACCAGCGTTCCGAACGTCATCAGCACGATCGACAGCATCAGCGAGGCCTTGCGGCCGTGCCGGTCGGCATAGGCACCGAGCACGACGCCGCCGATCGGGCGGATCAGAAACGACAAGCCGAAGCTGCCGAAGGTCAACAGCAGCGAGGTGGTCGGATCATTGGCCGGGAAGAACGCCTTGGAGAGATACACCGCGAAATAGGCATAGACCGAGATGTCGTACCATTCGAGCGCATTGCCGACCGAAGTCGCGACGATCAGGCGGGTGATGTTTTTCTTGGTCGTAACGTCGGCTTCGGAGTTAATCGGCGTCGATGTCGATAGTGTCATCAAATTTCCTTGGCCGTGTCGGCACTCTTCTCTCAACGCGTTGTACCCGGGCTTATCGTTCGAAGAACGGCGTTGCGTCCGCTCGCCTAAGCCCGGCCATTCACATCTTCCCCGTCATCCTGAGGAGCGGCGTCAGCCGCGTCTCGAAGGATCGACGGCCACCGGCGGGGCCGTGCATCCTTCGAGGCTCGCTCCGCTCGCACCTCCAGCGACAAAGGCGAAGCCTTTGCGCGGGGATGACGGAGAAAAAGCGCGCCCGTCCTTCGACCTTAACGCGCGGCCTCGCCGAGGTCCCAGAACAGGCCGGCCATGATGGTCAGCGCCTCCTCGGTCACCGGCAGCAGGATGTGCTCGTCGGGGGCGTGCTGCGAGCAGCCCGGATAGGAATGCGGCACCCAGATCGTCGGCAGGCCGAGGCCTTCGGAGAACACGTCGTTCGGCAGCGAGCCGCCGAAATTCGGCAGCACCGCCGGCGCCTTGCCGGTGGTGGCGCGGATCGAGTTCGCCGCCCAGTCGATCCACGGGCTGTCCATGTCGGTGCGCGAGGCGGCAAAGCGCTGCGTGCCGGAGACCTCGACCATCGGAAAGCCGTTGTTGTGCAGATGATCCCGCACTGCGTCGATCACCTCGAGATGCCGGGTGCCGACGACGAAGCGGAGCTGCAGCACGGCGTTGGCCTTGCCGGGAATCGCGTTGGCGGGCTTTTCGATATTGCCCGACGACATCGCCAGCACTTCGAGCGTGTTCCAGGCGTAGAGCCGCTCAGCCGCGGTCAGGCCCTCCTCGCCCCAATCTTCCGCCAGCGCCGGTTCGTCCGCCGTCGGCTTGACCTCGACGTCGGCGAGCGCGGCGCGGACGCGGTTCGAGATCGGCGAGGGTTTCAGGATCTCGAGCTTCATGCGGCCCTTGCCGTCGACCAGGCTTGCGATCGCGCTCGCCAGGATCGTGGCGGGGTTGGCGAGCACGCCGCCCCAATTGCCGGAATGGTTGCCGCCCTCGCGCAGATTGACGTCGAGATGGATGCGGTTGCCGCCGCGGCAGCCGAGGAAGATGGTCGGCCGCTCCGCCGACAGCCGCGGCCCGTCCGAGGCAATGAACAGGTCGGCCTTCAGCTCCTCGCGATGCGCCTCGCAGACCTCGCGCAGATCGGGCGAGCCGATCTCCTCGCCGGTCTCAATGATGAATTTGGCATTGAAGCCGAGCTTGCCGCCGCGCGCCTGCTTCACCGCGCGCAGCGCCGCCATGTTGATCGAATGCTGGCCCTTGTTGTCGGCGGTGCCGCGGCCATAGACGCGCTCGCCCTTGACCGTGGTCTGCCACGGATTGAGCCCGTCGCGCCATTCGCCGACCATGCCGTCGACGACGTCGCCATGGCCGTAGGTCAGCACGGTCGGCCGCGAAGCGTCTTCCTGATAGTCGGCAATCAGATAGGGCCCGCGGCCGGTCGGCGACTCGATCAGGTGGGTCTTGAAATCGAGCTCGGCGAAGGCCGGCTGCAGATTCTCCACCAGATAAGCGCGCAGCGCATCGGCCTTGTCGGCATTCAGGCTCTCGGTCTGGTAGCCGACCCTGCGGTCCAGTTCCTTCAAGAACTCTCCCGATTGAAAATGCTCTCGCACCTTTGCGATTGCGTCGGCCCGTGTCGCCATGATTGTTCCTTCGTCCGGTCGCGTCTTGGCATGATCCCGCCGGAAAGCTGCGCTTTGCGTCCCGATCATGCTTCTGGAGGGGCGCAACCTATCGGGATCGGCTCGCGACCGGAAGGGCGCGAAATGCGAATGGGCCTTGCCAAAACGTGGGAAGTCGCAACAAGTTGAAGCGGGACGCCCGGCATCGACCGGGCAGCATTCGAAGCGGCGCGCAAGGTTTCGACCAAGGTTTCGACAATGACAAAACAAATCCGGCTCAACGCCTTTGCCATGAACTGCGTGGCGCATCAGTCGCCGGGGCTGTGGACCCATCCGCGCGACCGCACCAAGGACTACAACAAGCTGTCCTACTGGATCGATCTGGCGAAGACGCTGGAGCGCGGCCGGTTCGACGGCCTGTTCCTCGCCGATGTGCTCGGCGTCTACGACGTCTATGCCGGCAATCCGGATGCGGCGCTGCGCAACGCGGCGCAGACCCCGGCCAACGAACCGTTGATGCTGATCCCGGCGATGGCCGCGGTGACCGAAAATCTCGGCTTCGGCGTCACCAGCAATCTCTCCTTCGAGCCGCCCTACCCGTTCGCGCGGCGGATGTCGACGCTCGATCACCTCACCGGCGGCCGGGTCGGCTGGAACGTGGTCACCGGCTATCTCGATTCCGCCGCGCGCGGCGCCGGCAAGGACAAGCAGACCGCGCATGACGACCGCTACGAGCTCGCCGACGAATATATGGAGCTGGTCTACAAGCTCTGGGAAGGCAGCTGGGAGGACGACGCCGCGATCCGCGACATCGCGCGCGGCATCTTCACCGATCCGAGCAAGGTGCATCCGGTACGCCATGACGGCAACAACTACCGGCTCAACGCGATCCACCTGTCGGAGCCGTCGCCGCAGCGCACGCCCGTGCTCTACCAGGCCGGCACTTCGCCGCGCGGCCGGCAGTTCGCCGCCGAGCATGCCGAATGCGTGTTCATGTCGGGACCGTCGGCGAAGGTGATCGGCCCACGCGTCTCGGCGATCCGCGAGCTCGCCGCCGCGAAGGGTCGCAACCCGGCCGAGATCCTGATGTTCTCGATGATGTGCGTTGTGGTGGCGCCGACCGAGGCGGAGGCGAAGGCGAAGTACGCCGAGTATCGCCGCCATATCAGCCATGAGGGCGCGCTGGCGCTGATGTCGGGCTGGACCGGCGTCGACTTCTCGACCTATTCGCTCGACCAGGAGGTCCGGCACGTGCAGAACGACGCTGGCCGCTCCGCGATGGACAACGTCACCCGCGCCGATCCCGAGCGGATCTGGACCGTGCGCGAGGTCGCCGAGCATGTCGGCATCGGCGGCGCCGGCCCCGTGGTGGTCGGCTCGCCGGAGCAGGTCGCCGACAAGATCGAGCAATGGTTCGAGGACACCGACGTCGACGGCCTCAATGTCGCGTTTGCGATCTCGCCCGGCGATTTCGAGGACATCGCCGACATGCTGGTGCCGGAGCTCGTCAAGCGCGGCCGCTACAAGCGCGAGTATGCCAAGGGCACCTTGCGCGAGAAGCTGTTCGGCGAAGGGCGTGCGAGGCTGGACGCGACGCATCCGGCGACCCGGTATCGGGTGAAGAAGACGACGACGTAGCCACACCCGTCATTGCGAGCCACCCGGTCGGCGCAAAGCGCCGCCGGATGACAGGCTCCGCGAAGCAATCCATCCTTCCGCATATGCGGGATCATGGATTGCTTCGTCGCTTCGCGCCTCGCAATGACGCGGCACACACATCTGCCGTCCCGTCATCCTGAGGAGCGCGCTCTTGCGCGCGTCTCGAAGGATCGACGGCCACCGGCCGGGCCGTGCACCCTTCGAGACGCGCTTCGCGCTCCTCAGGGTGACGGGGATGGATTGAGCACGCAGCGAAATCTCAATTCACCGCATTGCTCACCACCACCTCGATCAGCTTCGCGCCCGGACGGCTGAACGCCGACTTCATCACACCCTTCAGCTCCTTTGGGTCGGTGACCTTGATCGCCTCGAGCCCAAGCGAGCGTGCGACGCCGGTGAAATCGACCGGCGGGTCGATGAAATCCATGCCGACATAGTTGTCGTCGCCGTGGAAGGCGAGCAGGCGCTGCTTGATGATGCGGTAGCCGCCATTGTTGACGATGACGAAGTTGAGCGGCAGCTTGTGATTGGCCGCGGTCCACAGCGACTGGATCGAATACATCGACGAGCCGTCGCCGGAATAGCACACCACCGGCCGCTCTGGATTGGCGAGGCTGACGCCGACCGCGGCCGGCAGGCCCCAGCCGATGCCGCCGGAGGCGAGCGCGTGATAGCCGTAGCGGTCGCGATGCGGCCGCAAGCCGATGATCTGGCGCGACGAGGTCAGGCCCTCGTCGACCAGGATCGCGTTGTCGGGCATCGCCTCCACGACCTGCAACGCGAGCCAGTCCGGATCGATCGGCGAGGTCTGACTCGCCTTCGAGATCTGTTCGACCAGCGCCTTGCGCTTCGCCGCCCAGTTCTTGGTCGACAAGGCCGCGAGTCCCTGCCTGGCACGCGTCTCCAGCGCGCCGCCGCCGGCCTCCTTCAACGCCGGCACCAGCGCGCGCAGCGTTTCCTTGACGTCCGCCTTCACCGCGATCTCGGCGCCATAGTTCCTGGCAAGGTCGCTGTCGACCAGCCCGACCTGCACGATCGAGAGCCCGTCCGGCAGCGGATCGACCTCGCTGTAAACGGACATCCGCAGCGGATCGCCGCCGAGCGCGATCAACAGATCATGCGGTGCCAGCACGTCGCGCGCGACCTTCTGCAGCCGCGCGATCGCGCCCATGAAGCTCGGGCTTTCGGAGAGGAAGTGCGAACCATAAGGAGTCGGCGATTGCCAGGCCGGGCAGCCCAGCGTCTCGGCGAGATCGGCCGCCTCGCGCAGCGCATCGCTTTTCACGATCTCGTCGCCGACGACGATCACCGGTCGCTCCGCTTTCAGGATGCGCGCGGCCAGCGCCTTGAGCGAATCCTCCGACGGCCTCACCCGCGTGTCGATCCGGGTGGAGCGGCCGAGCTCAATGCCGGCTTCGGAATTGAGGATGTCGCCGGGCAGCGAGATGAACACTGGCCCGGTCGGCGGCGTGGTCGCGATCTTGGCGGCGCGGCGCACGATGCGCGGCAGGTCTTCGAGCCGCGTCACCTCGACCGCCCATTTCACCAGCGGCGTCGCCATCTGCACCAGCGGACCGTAGAGCACCGGTTCGGTCAGACCATGGCCCTGTTCCTGCTGACCGGCGGTCAGGATCAACGGCGTGCCGGTGAAGCTCGCATTGTAGAGCGAGCCCATCGCGTTGCCGAGGCCCGGCGCGACATGGACGTTGCAGGCGACGAGCTTGCCGGAGGCGCGGCTGAAGCCATCGGCCATCGCGACCACCAGGCTCTCCTGCATCGCCATCACATAGGTGAGATCGGGATGGTCCTTCAGCGCGTGCATGATCGGCAGTTCGGTGGTGCCGGGATTGCCGAACAGATGGGTGACGCCCTCATCCTTCAGCAGCGCCAAAAATGCCGAGCGGCCGGTAATGCGATTTTTCATGTTCCCTCCAGGCCTGTCGGCGCGTTGGCCGACGGGGATCGAGGGAGATGACCAAACTTGCGCGCGAGGGGCAATCGAGCGGGCGGTCATGGCCGCATTCCGCAGGCGCGCGCCTGAGGCGAAGCACTCGCTAGAACATCCCCTCACGCTCGCTGCGCTTCTTCTTTTTCGAGCGCTGCCAGACCACGCCGGGATAGCCCTTCAGCGGCACCAGCGGCTCGCCCGTGTAGGCCCATTCCTGCAGTTCCTCGATCGCGATGTGATAGAGCGGCTGCCGGCCGGTGCGCCCGGAGAACAGCGCGCGCGGGATGTTGACCATGTGCGGCGACCGCGCGCGCTCGTAGATGATGGGCGTGCCGCAATTGGCGCAGAAGCTGCGCGCGGTCTTGCTTTTCGCGTCCTCGTAGCGCGACAGCTCGCTTTCGCCTTGCGTGATGCGGAAGCGCTTCTTCCAGCTGCCGACATAGGTCGCGTAAACCGCGCCGTGCGCACGACGGCTGGCGGCGCTGTGATCATGCCAGGCCCAGCGCGCCGGCACATCGATCTCGAACCGCACCTTGCCGCACAGGCATTGGCCGGCCGCGGGCTTCGCCAGCGCCACCGGCTTTGGCTTCTTGGTCGGCTCGAACTCGTCGTCCGGAAACATCGCGGTCTCCCATCAAGGCGTTGTTGCCCGGACGAGCGAAGCGATATCCGGGCTACGAAGAGTTACGCCTGCGCCAATTCGTCGTGCACCGGATAATCCGTGTAGCCCTTCTCCTCGCCGGCATAGAAGGTGGCGCGGTTGTACTTGGTCAGCGGATAGCCGCGCTGCAGCCGGCGCGGCAGATCCGGGTTGGAGATGAAGTAGCGGCCGAACGCGATCGCATCGGCATGACCTTCGGCGACCGCGCTCTGCGCGGATTCGCTGACGAAATTGCCGGCCGTGATCAGCACGCCGCTCCACATCGGGCGGTACAGCACCATCGCGGACGGCACGTTCTGCCAATCGACCTCGGCGCGGCCGGTGCCCGAGGCGCGCGGCTCGATGAAATGCAGATAGGCGAGCCCGAGCTTGTCCAGCGCCGTGATGGCGTGGCTGTAGAGCGGCATCGGGTCGGCCTCGCCGCTGCCATTGGCGATGCCGTAGGGCGAGAGCCGGACGCCGACGCGGCTGGCGCCCCAGACCTCGGTCACCGCCTGCGTCACCTCCATCAGGAAGCGGACGCGGTTCTCGATCGAGCCGCCATACCGGTCGGTGCGCAGGTTGCTGCGCGACTGCAGGAACTGCTCGATCAGATAGCCATTGGCGCCGTGAACCTCGACGCCGTCGAAGCCGGCGGCGAGCGCGTTCTTCGCGCCCTGCCGGTAGGCCTCGACCATCAGGGCGACCTCGTCGGTGTCGAGCGCGCGCGGCGTCTCGTAATCGACCACCTTGCCGTCCGCCGTCATGCACTTGAACTCGGAGGGGATCGCCACCGCCGACGGCGCCACCGGCAGCGCGCCGCCCGGCTGGAACGAGGAATGCGAGACGCGGCCGACGTGCCAGAGCTGCAGGAAGATCAAGCCGCCCTTGGCGTGCACGGCATCCACCACCTCGCGCCAGCCCGCGATCTGGGCCTCGCTATAGATGCCGGGAACACCGGGATTGCCGAAGCCGGTCGCAACCACCGGCGAGGCCTCCGCGATCAGCAAGCCGCCGGGCGTGGCGCGCTGCGCGTAATATTCCGCGTTGATCGGCCGTGGCGCGAGGCTCGGCCGCGCCGCCCGCATCCGCGTCAGCGGCGCCATCACGACGCGATGTTCGAGCTGGTAGGGACCGATCTTGAGCGGAGAAAACAGCGACGGAGGATTCATGCCTGCCCCAATTAATCTTGTGTCATTTCCCGTTGTAGTCTGGGCATGATCCGCCCCGAAAACCGGTACCCACTTTTCCGGATCATGCCCGTTATCTAACGGGTTCATCTTGTTCATGAAAGCGGGTAGTGGCAATCTGTTGCCACGAGAACAGGTCTCCCATGTCGAAATCGAGCGCCTCATCGCTCCCCTCCCTCAGCGTCCGCATCGACCTCGATGCCGAGGACCGGATCGGGCCGGGCAAGATCCTGCTGCTTGAGCGGATCAAGGAATGCGGCTCGATCTCCGCCGCCGGCCGCGCCATGGACATGAGCTACAAGCGCGCCTGGGACCTGGTCGACGAGATCAACCGCATCTGCCGGCAGGCGGCGGTGGAGCGGCAGACCGGTGGCAAGAATGGCGGCGGTGCGGTGCTGACCCCGTTCGGCCTCTCTTTGGTGGCGCGCTACCGCAAGATCGAGCGCGACGCGGCAAGCGCCGTGCGCAAGGACCTCGAGGCGCTGCGCAGCGACATCGGCAAGCCGAAGAAGGCCGCCGGGCGGTAAACGCAGGAACCGGCGGCCGCGGCAAGGGCGCTTACGAAAATATCGAAAACAACCCCATGCAAAGGAGCCGGCGGCGGCCGGCGTTCGACAACCCAACTTGACGCGTCGGGCAAATCAGGGGTATTATTCTAATATTCCGAAATCATGCGGGCGTTGGAGCGGAGGGCTCCCCTCGGCGAACACGCCGAGCGTTGAGACCTGTACCCCCTCACCCGGATTGCATCTGGCGATGCAATCCGACCTCTCCCCGCAGGCGGCTCTCGTATGCACACATCTTGCTAGGCGATTTGATTGCTGATTCCGTGGGTTGAGTGATGATTCACGGAGCGTTTGATGTTGGGACTGGAATTTGGCCTGGGGCGGTTCGGCGACCTGCGGCT
>NZ_JADYVV010000037.1:0-87245 GCF_020194035.1 Bradyrhizobium sp. BRP56 | reverse complement strand
CCCTCGGCGCGCCCGGAGGCATGGTGCAGCGTGCGCGCGGCAAGCTCCTTGCCGGCGCCGGAGGGACCGACGATCAGGATGCGGCTGTTGGCCTTGGCGGCGCGGTCGATGGTCTGGCGCAGCTGGTCTACAAGCACGCGATCTCGACCATCATGCCCGGAGCTCCGATTCAGTTGTTCGAAGGTGGTGAGGACGCACCGGCTTGAGAGTGAACTGATTGGAACCCTTCAATCGTGAAGGGGGCGCCGACCGTGCACGGTCGGCGGGGGACGGCAGCACCGGGCGGGTGATCGTCATCGGCCCGTACCTGCGCACGCGCCGTGGCGACGGCGATGCGCAAACGGATTCCTCTGTCCGCGATTATGAAGCGCGGATCGAGGAAGCCGCCGGCCTCGCTGGTGCGATCGACCTCACGGTGGTGGACTCCGTGATCGCGCCGATCAGCCAGATCCGGCCGGCGACCTATCTCGGCAAGGGCAAGGTCGAGGAGATCAACGGCCTCGTTGCCAGCAACGACGTCGAGCTCGTGGTGATGGATTGCGCGCTGTCGCCGATCCAGCAGCGCAATCTCGAGAAGGCCTGGAGCACCAAGGTGCTCGACCGCACCGGCCTGATCCTGGAAATCTTCGGCCGCCGCGCCAAGACCAAGGAGGGCGCGTTGCAGGTCGAGCTCGCCCATCTCAACTACCAGCGCAGCCGTCTGGTGCGGTCCTGGACCCATCTCGAGCGCCAGCGTGGCGGCTTCGGCTTCATGGGCGGCCCCGGCGAAACCCAGATCGAGGCCGACCGCCGCCTGATCAGCGAGCGCATCACCAAGCTCGAAGGCGAGTTGAAGAAGGTGCAGGCGACGCGGCGGCTGCATCGGGCCGGCCGCCAGCGCGTGCCGTATCGCGTGGTGGCGCTGGTCGGCTACACCAATGCCGGCAAATCGACGCTGTTCAACCGCCTGACCCGCGCTGATGTGCAGGCCGCGGACATGCTGTTTGCGACGCTCGACCCGACCCTGCGCGCGCTCAACCTGCCGCATGGCGGCAAGGCGATGCTGTCGGACACGGTCGGCTTCATCTCCAATTTGCCGACCCAGCTGGTGGCCGCGTTCCGCGCCACGCTGGAAGAGGTGCTGGAAGCCGACATTATCCTGCATGTCCGCGACATCTCTCATGAGGATGCGGAGGCGCAGGAGCGCGACGTCGAGGCGGTGTTGCGCCAGCTCGGCATCGATCCCGATGCCGACGGTGGCCAGCGCATCATCGAGGTCTGGAACAAGATCGACCGCTTCGATCCCGAGGAGCGGGACAATTTGCGCAATATCGCCGCGCGCCGTCCGCCGGAGCGGCCATGCTTCCTGGTTTCGGCCGCAACAGGCGAGGGGATCGATGCGCTGCTCGCCGCGATCGAGGATCGCCTCGCGGCCAAGCGCTCGACGCTCAATCTCTCGATCGACGCCTCCGATGGCGCCGGCATCAGCTGGCTGCACCGCAATGCCGAGGTTCTGAACAAGGAGCTGCATGGCGAGCGCTTCGACATGACGGTGCGCGTCGACGAGACCAAGCGCGACATCGTGATGAGCCGGTTCGCCGCCGTTCCCCACGAGGCGTAAGCCCTCGAATACGGACCCTGCAATCTTCCGAAATATGACGATGCCGTGACGTTGCGGGCGCCGATGCGCCTGCGACGCGGCGTCGCACTTTCTGTTTGAAATCCGCACCGCCTTGGTTCATTGCGCTGCAGAACGCAAAGCCGAGGCGGATCGATGCAGGACACCAGCGAAACCATCACGAAAGAGACGCTCGCCGGCCAGAGCGGTGATCTTGCCCAGGAGCGGGCGCCCGAAATCGTCGAGGCGCTCAATGCCCGGGAGCCCGCGGATGCCGCGAAGCTGCTGCGATCGCTGCCGGCCGAGAAGGCGATCGAGGTGCTCGACCTGCCTGGGCTCGACAACACCTGCGAGATCCTCGCCGAGCTGCCGAAAGATACCGCGGTCTCGCTGCTGTCGGGCGTCTCCGACGACCGTGCCGCAGATATCTTCAAGGAGCTGGTCGAGCCGCTGCGCACCACGCTGTTGAACGGGCTCAATCCGGAGACCCGCAACGTCATCTCGGGCCTATTGGCCTATCCCGAGCGCAGCGCCGGCAGCATCATGACGACCGAGTTCGTCAGCGTGCCCTCGAGCTGGACCATCGCCGAGGTCCTGCATCACATCCGGATGGTCGAGCGCACCCGCGAGACCGTCTACTCGATCTTCGTGATCGACCCGGTCAAGAAGACGCTGATCCAGGCCGTGCCGCTGCGCCGCCTGATCTCGGGCGATCCGCACGCCAATGTGCTGACGGCGGCGCCGGCGCGGAAGCCGTTGATGATCTCGCCGGAGGCCGACCGCATGGAGGCGGCGCGGCTGATCTCGCGCTACGACCTGCTCGCCGTCGCCGTCGTCGATGGCCCCGGCCATATCCTTGGCATCGTCACAGTCGACGACGTCATCGATGCCATCGTCGAGGAATCGACCGAGGACGCCCAGAAGTTCGGCGGCATGGAAGCGATCGACGAGCCGTATTTGCGGATCGGTTTCGGCGAGATGATCAAGAAGCGCGCCGGCTGGCTGTGCGCACTGTTCCTGTCGGAAATGCTGACCGCGACTGCAATGCAGTCGTACCAGAGCGAGCTCGAGAGGGCGATCGTCCTGACGCTGTTCATCCCGCTGATCATGAGCTCCGGCGGCAATTCCGGCTCACAGGCAACCTCGCTGTTGATCCGCTCGCTGGCGCTGCACGAGGTCCGGCTGCGCGACTGGTGGCGTGTCGCCGTGCGCGAGGTGCCGACTGGTATCGTGCTCGGCGCCATTCTCGGCCTGATCGGCGTCGTCAGGATCACGCTCTGGCAGACGCTCGGCCTGTTCGACTACGGCCCGCATTGGGTGCTCGTCGCAGCGACCGTCGGCACCGCGCTGATCGGCATCGTCACCTTCGGATCGCTGTGCGGCTCGATGCTGCCGTTCATCCTCAAACGCATCGGCTTCGACCCGGCCAGCGCCTCCGCGCCGTTCGTCGCGACACTGGTCGACGTCACCGGCCTCGTGATCTATTTCGGCGTCGCCGCGGTGATCCTGCGCGGGACGCTGTTGTAGCAGACTGCGTGGGCAGAGCGCCGCGCTGCGTCCACAAACTCACCGTCGTCCCGGCGAAGGCCGGGACCCATAACCACAGGCCGTCGTGATTGAGCCGGTCGCAGTTCCACGTTTGCGTGCGACTGGCAGTCTCGATGAACCGTTAGATCACGCGGTATGGGTCCCGGCTTTCGCCGGGACGACATCGGTGTTTGCGCTCTTCGCTTCATTCCACAACGCGTCCATCTCCTCCAGCGACGCACCATCGAGCGAACGCCCCTTCGCCGCCAGCGCCTTCTCGATATAGGCGAAGCGCCGCTCGAACTTGGCGTTGGTCGCACGCAGCGCCGCTTCCGGATCGGCGTCGACGTGACGGGCGAGGTTGACCAGCGCGAACATCAGGTCGCCGGTTTCCTCCGCGATCTCCGCCTTGTCGTTGCGGTCGAGCGCGGCCTCGATCTCGTTGGCCTCCTCGCGGATCTTGGCGAGCACCGCGCGCGGGTCGTTCCAGTCGAAGCCGACGGTGGACGCCTTGCGCTGCAACTCCATCGCGCGCGTCAGGGCAGGCAGGCCCGCCTTCACGCTCGCCAGCAGCGATTTGTGCGCGGTCTCTTCGGGCGGCCGCCGCGCCGCGCGCTCGGCCTTCTCCTCGGCCTTGATCCGTTCCCAGGCGCTCTTGACGCCGGCCGGCTGGATATTGCCGTCCTTGTCGGCGAAGACGTGCGGATGACGGCGGATCATCTTCCTGGTGATCGCCTCGACCACATCGCCGAACGCGAACGCGTTCTGCTCCTCGGCCATCCTGGCGTGATAGACCACCTGCAACAGCAGGTCGCCGAGCTCCTCGCGCAAATCGTCGAGATCGCCGCGCGTGATCGCATCCGCAACCTCATAGGCCTCCTCGATCGTGTAGGGCGCGATGGTCTCGAAATTCTGCACGAGGTCCCATGGGCAGCCGGTGACCGGCGTGCGCAGCGCAGCCATGATCTCGATCAGGCGGGAAATGTCGCGGGATGGGGTCATGGGGCACCGGCATCAAAGAGGTATTGGCTTTATGCCAAAACACCCCTCCCGATCCCAGTAAAACACGCCGGAATCGCGACGCTGTCCACGGATTGGCCACGGGCGCCGTCAGGTGCTAAATCGCGTTCCATGACCGATCAGAACGCTTCCGACACCGCGCTGGTGCTGTTTTCCGGCGGCCAGGATTCCACCACCTGCCTTGCCTGGGCCTTGTCACGCTTTGCCCGCGTCGAGATGCTCGGCTTCACCTACGGCCAGCGCCACGCGATCGAGCTCGATTGCCGGGACCAACTGCTGGCCGGGATCAAGCGGGTCCGGCCGGAATGGTCTGCGAAACTCGGCGACAGCCACACGCTTGATATCCCGACGCTGTCGGAGATTTCCGACACCGCGCTGACCCGCGACGTCGCGATCGAAATGGGCGCGGACGGCTTGCCGAACACCTTCGTGCCCGGCCGCAACCTCGTGTTCCTCACCTTCGCGGGGGCGCTGGCCTATCGGCGCGGCATCCGCCACATCATCGGCGGCATGTGCGAGACCGACTATTCCGGCTACCCGGATTGCCGCGACGAGACCATCAAGGCATTGCAATCCGCGCTCAATCTCGGCATGGCCAGGGATTTCGAGCTGCACACGCCGCTGATGTGGCTCGACAAGGCCGCGACCTGGCGGCTCGCGCACGAGCTCGGCGGAGCCGGGCTGGTCGACCTGATCCGCGAGCACTCGCACACCTGCTATCTCGGCGAACGCGGCGCGCGGCACGAATGGGGCTATGGCTGCGGCGAATGCCCGGCCTGCAGCCTGCGGGCCAAGGGCTGGCGGGAGTACGTCGCGCAGGGCGGCCCGTAACCGTGGGCTGATGGCCCCGCAGGGGAGCACGGCCAAAATATCGAAAACAACCCCATGCAAAGGAGTCGGCGGCTGCCGGCGTTCGACACGGCAACTTGACACGTCGGGCAACTCAACGGTACTCTTCTATTATCCAGAAATCCTGCAGGGCGACCCGACCGGGCGATCCTGTATGCTGCGGCTTCTCGGCTCCAGCACTGGCGTCTCTGGAATCCGTGCGCGCGGTTCTCTCACCGTCGTCGTCCCGGCGAAGGCCGGGACCCATACGCCGCGGCAGGCGTTGTAGGTGGGGCTCGTCGTTCCAGCATCGCGTAACAATTTGCAGTTGGGGTTATGGGTCCCGGCCTTCGCCGGGACGACGATGAGGATGAGTTCGCGATTCAAGGCGCCCCCCACGCGGTGTCATCACCCGCGCATGCGCATGCAGGTGATCATGGCATTCGAGGCTACCTAAAATCCCCCGCCGTCAACACGATCGGCTGGCCGTGCGGGGTGCGGTCAGCGGCGTGGTCCCAGGCGTCGCGGTAGCGGTGCAGCGTCTCCGGTGTCGTGACGCCTTTGGCGGCGACGAGATGTTCGAGCGTCGCGAGCCAGTGCCGGTAGTAGGTCTCGCCGGTGTCGGGATCGCCGGCAGCTTGCGCGCGCTTGATCTGGTCGGCAAGCGCCGCAGCCCATTCGGGCCAGGTGAACACGCCGCGGTCATGCAGCGTCAACGCCATGGCGAACGCCTGCGCCTCCCACGGTGCGCGGAACACCGGGCCGTCCTGGTCGCGGGGAATGCTGGACACTGCGCTGGTGGCGCGTGCGGCGGCACCTGCATCCATCACACGGCCTCCAGATACGGCTCGAACGCGTCGATCGAAACCTTGATGGTCGGATCGGAGTCCGGGCCCCACAGCTCGCGTCCGTCGAACACGACGGTGTACAGCCATTGCGGATGCTCGCCGGCGTCGTTGGCCACCGTATCGGGAAACACGTGGCAGCCATGATCGCGCTCGACCACCCCGACGTGACCGCGCACGTAGCGCGGCAGCCGGGTGTGCGTGGCGGGATGGATATTCTTCGCCCGCACCCGATCGCCGGCCTTGAATTTCGCAGGCCCCGGCGCGGCGCGGCCGAACTTGCCGCGCACCATGATGCGCTCGATGTCGGCCACCGAGAACTTGCCGTGCTTGAGCGATTTCGCCGGCGCGACCGAATGTCCGGCGGCGACGTCGTCCTCGGAGATATAGCCCTTGTCGAGCAGCAGGGCTTCCAGCCCGAGCAGCCATTTCCTGTAGTAGGAGCTCGACAGATAGACCTGCGGGGGCAGGGTCTCGCGATAGAAGCGCGACGCGTCGATGTTGAAGGCGCCGGCCGCGCCCATTGCGCGGACCATGGCGAGCACCCGGGATTCCCATTCCTCATGGAACATCGGCTCGTTCGGCTCGGGCTCGACCTTGCCGAACCCGTCCATGCCGCCCATGTCGTGGACGCCGTTCATGACGGCGCTCCCGGTTTTTTGGGAAAGCCGGTGCCGATCATGGAATCGCGCGTCACCAGCTCGGCGAGCTGGTCTTCGCTCCAGCCCTCGGTGCCTTCGGGCCGCATCGGCAGCACCAGGAAGCGCGTTTCCGCGGTCGAATCCCAGACCCGGATTTCCGTCTCCTTCGGCAGGCTGACGCCGAAATCGGCGAGCACGCCGCGCGGATCCTTGACCGCGCGCGAGCGATACGGCGAGGCCTTGTACCAGACCGGCGGCAGCCCGAGCATTTCCCAGGGATAACAGGAGCACAATGTGCAGACGACCATGTTGTGGCGGCCAGGCGTGTTCTCGATCGCGACCAGATGGTCGCCGACCCGGCTCACATGGCCGAGGGTGCCGACCGCTTTGCTGGCGTCCTCGAGCAGCGCCTTCTTGAAGGCAGGATCGGTCCAGGCCTTGGCGACGACCCGGGCGCCGTTATGCGGCCCGATCTTGGTCTCGTAGGCCTGCACGATGGCGTCGAGCGCGGCAGCCTCGACATAGCCCTTCTCGGTCAGGATCGATTCCAGCGCGCGGACGCGCAGTTCGGTCTCCGACAGTTCGGAATGGTCGTGATCGTGGTGGTGATGATCATGTTCGCTCATGCCCGCAGAATAGGCGAAACGGTCGTGCTATGTCGAGGCAGGCAGTACACAAGAATGCGAACGGGGAGGTATGCGTGGTTGATGATGTGACGATCGAGAAGGGCCTCGGGCCGGACGGCCGCATCGCCGTGGTGCGGTTCGACCGCGGCGACGGTATCAACGCGCTGTCGCCGGAGGCGCTGCGGCAGCTGACTGACGTGGCGCGCAGTTTCGAGGACGATGGCGAGACCTCGGTGGTGGTGCTGACCGGCGGAGCCAAATCGTTCAGCGCCGGCTTCGACCTCAAGGATGCCGAAGGACGTTCGCGCCAGACCATGGACATGGGCACGCTGCGCCGGCACCTGAAGCTCGGGCCGCGGCTGACGCGTGCCTGGCAGGACATGGAGCAGATCACGATCGGCGCGATCGAGGGCTTTTGCGTCGGCGGCGGCGTGGCACTCGCGGTCGCGCTGGATTTCCGCGTCATGGCGCGCGACGCGCATATGCGGGTGCCGGAAATCGCGCTCGGCATGAACATGAACTGGCAGAGCGTGCCGCGCATGCTGCATCTGATGGGACCGGCGCGCACCAAGCAGGCGGTGATCCTGGCCGACGACCGGATCTCGGCCGAGGAGGCCTACGAGTGGGGCCTGGTGGAGCAGGTGACCGATCCTGGAAAGTCATATGACGCCGCGATGGCGCTCGCGGCCAAGGTCGCTGCCCAGCCGCCGATCTCGGTCGCGATGACCAAGCTGACGGTCAACCGGCTCGCACATGCGCTCGACGATCTCGCCAGCCACATGGACCTCGACCAGTTCGCGCTGGCGAGCCTGACCGAGGATCACAAGGAAGGCGTCGCGGCCTTCCTCGGACGGCGGAAGCCGCGCTTCAAGGGGCGCTGATACGCGTCGTTCAAGAGCCCTTCCGGGCTTCGAAATGGCGAAGGCCCTGACGCCGGGCCGGTGCGTCAGGGCCTTTGCGGTGCGGAGACGACCCCAGCACCTTTGCGGGCCCTGGGGCCGACGCTGGGGTCATCCGCCTGCACCGTTGTCGAGACCGAGCAGGCAGCGGGTACCATGCGCCCATCACCGCTGTCCGCATTTGCCTATGTGAATCGCGCCTGTCGTGGATCCTAGGTTCCCGAGATCAAGGCTGCGCAGTGGCGAGCGATCATTGCTTCCTCTTTTGTCGCCATGACGAGCACGTCCGCCGAACTGTCCTCGCCAGCAATGTGCAGCTGCGCCGCGGCGTTGGCGGATGGATCGAGCTGGACACCCAGCCATCCCAGTCGTTCGCAGATCTGGCTGCGAACCTCGCCCGCGTGCTCGCCGATACCGCCGGTGAACACCAGGCATTCCAATCCACCCAGCGTGCCAGCCATCGCGGCGACTTGTTGCGCGATGCGGAACGTGAAGAGATCAACCGCTTCCTTCGCGGCGGGCTCCTGGCTTGCGAGCAGAACACGCATGTCGGAGGAGATGCCCGAAACGCCGAGCAGTCCCGATTGGTGATAAAGCAGCTGCTCAAGGTCGTCGACCGACATGCCGTTCTGCTGCTGGAGGTAAAGCAGAACGCCCGGATCGATCGTGCCGCAGCGGGTCCCCATGACCAGGCCGTCGAGGGGCGTCAGACCCATCGTGGTGTCGATGCTCCGGCCGCTCTGCATGGCGCAAAGGCTCGCGCCATTGCCGAGATGCGCCACCACGGTTCGCTTCGAGGAAAATTCCGGCGAGATGTCGGCAAGGCGGCCTGCGACATATTCAAAGGAGAGGCCGTGAAAGCCGTAGCGCCGGATGCCGGCGCGTTCGAGATGTCTCGGGATCGCAAACCGATTGACGGGCGGCGCGAGGCCATGATGGAACGACGTGTCGAAGCATGCGACCTGCATCAGTTCCGGCCGGATCGCGCTGATTGCCCGGATTGGCGTCAGGCAGCGTGGCTGATGCAACGGCGCCAGAGGGGTGAGGGCTTCGAGGACGGCAAGCACCGTCCGATTGACTTCGACCGGTCGCGGAAATTCGCGGCCGCCGTGTACGACGCGATGCCCGACGGCACGCAGCCGCTCGCCGAGATGATGTTCGATTCGTGTCAGGACATCGGCGAACAGCCGATCGGGCGGCGCATCCGGTTCGGCTTGCTCCAACGCGAACGACGCGCGGCCGGCCGGATCGGTGAAGACCAATCGCGACGCGCCCTCGTGCTCGTCGATCTGTGCCTTGCAGAGCAGCGCGGGATCGGCGTGCGAAGCATCGAAAACGCCGAACTTGATGCTCGACGAGCCGGAGTTGACGACCAGAACCGCATCGGACGTCGGCATGGCTCAACCGCCGGATTTGGCAGGGGTGGCACCGCCAGTGCTGTTCGGCCAGACCCAGTCTCGAACCTCCGGCATATCCTCGCCATGCTCGCGCACATATCGCGCATGCGCGATCAAGGCGTTCCGGTATCCTTGCTTGATCTGTGCGGCCTTGGTAGCGAGCCCCGGCACGCGCTCGATCACCTCGATCGCGAGATGATAGCGGTCGAGCCCATTGAGAACGACCATGTCGAAAGGTGTGGTCGTCGTGCCTTCCTCTACAAAGCCGCGCACGTGCATGTTGTCGTGATTGGCCCGGCCATAGGTGAGCCGATGGATCAGATAGGGGTAGCCGTGGTAGGCAAAGATGACGGGGCGATCGCGCGTGAACAGGCTGTCGAAGTCGCGGTCGCTGAGGCCGTGAGGGTGCTGTTGCATCGGCTGTAGCGTCATCAGGTCGACGACGTTGACCACGCGGATCTTGAGGTCGGGCAGGGCCCTTTGCAGCAGATCAACGGCGGCGAGCGTCTCCAGCGTTGGAACGTCACCCGCGCAAGCCATCACGACATCGGGCTCGCTTGTGGCATCCTCGGTTCCGGCCCACGTCCAGATGCCAATGCCGGCATCGCAATGAGTGGCGGCGTCCTGCATCGAAAGCCATTGCGCGGACGGTTGTTTGCCGGCGACGATGACATTGATCCGATCGTAGGTCCTCAGGCAGTGATCGGCGACCCACAGCAGTGTGTTGGCGTCGGGCGGGAAATACACACGGACGATGTCGGCTTTCTTGTTGGTGACCAGATCGACAAAGCCGGGATCCTGGTGGCTGAAGCCGTTGTGATCCTGTCGCCAGACATGCGACGTCAGCAGATAATTGAGCGAGGCGATCGGACGCCGCCAGGCCAATTGGCGCGAGACCTTCAGCCATTTGGCGTGCTGGTTGAACATGGAATCCACGATGTGGATGAACGCTTCATAGCAGGAGAAGAAGCCATGGCGTCCGGTCAATAGATAGCCCTCCAGCCAGCCCTGGCAGAGGTGCTCGCTAAGGACTTCCATGACGCGGCCGTCGTGAGCGAGATGGACATCATACGGCTCGGTCGGCTCCATCCAGACCCGGTCTGTGGCTTCGAATACGGCATCGAGGCGGTTCGAGGCGGTTTCGTCAGGCCCGATGATGCGGAAATTGCCGGCATCGGCATTCAGCTTGAGGACATCGCGCAGGTATTTTCCAAGCTCGTGGGTCGCTGCGGCGACGGTCTGACCCGGCTGCTTTACCTCGACGGCAAATGCGCGGTAGTCCGGCAGCCGGAGCTCGCGTTTCAGAAGGCCGCCATTGGCGTGTGGATTGGCGCCCATCCGGCGGTTCGCGGTCGGGGCCAGGGCCTGGAGCTCCGGGATCAGGGCACCATCCTCGTCGAACAGATCCTCGGGATGGTAGCTGCGCATCCAGTCTTCAAGCAGCCTGAGATGCGCGGGGTTGTCGCGGACTTGCGCGATCGGCACCTGGTGCGCGCGCCAAAAGCCCTCGACTTTGAGCCCGTCGACTTCCTTTGGTCCGGTCCAGCCCTTTGGACTGCGCAGCACGATCATCGGCCAGCGCGGCCGCTCCGATCGTTTGCGGCCGCGCGCCTCGGTTTGGATCTTGTGAATGGCTGCAAGCGCCTCATCCAGGGCAGCAGCCATGGCGCGATGCATCGGCATCGGATCGTCGCCCTCGACGAAAAGCACCTCATGTCCGTAGCCGCGAAACAGGCTGCGGATTTCCTCGTCGCCCATCCGCCCGAGCACCGTCGGATTGGCGATCTTGTAGCCGTTGAGATGCAGGATCGGCAGCACCGCGCCGTCGCGCGCGGGATTCAAGAACTTGTTCGAGTGCCATGATGCAGCCAGCGGACCGGTTTCCGCCTCGCCATCGCCGACGACGCAGGCCACGATCAGATCCGGATTGTCGAACGCCGCGCCATAGGCGTGAACCAGCGAATAGCCGAGTTCGCCACCCTCATGAATGGAGCCGGGCGTTTCCGGCGCCGCGTGGCTTGGGATACCGCCGGGGAAGGAAAACTGCCGGAACAGTTTGCGCAGACCGTCAGTGTCTCGGCCGATGTCGGGATAGATCTCGCTATAGGTGCCTTCGAGATAAGTGTTCGCCACCATGCCCGGACCGCCATGTCCGGGACCGCAAATGTAGATGACGTTGAGATCAAGCGCGCGAATGACCCGATTGAGATGGGCATAGACGAAATTCAAGCCCGGCGTGGTGCCCCAATGGCCGAGTAGGCGAGGCTTGATGTGTTCCTTGCGCAGCGGCTCGCTGAGCAGCGGATTGTCGAGAAGATAGATCTGGCCGACCGAAAGGTAATTGGCGGCGCGCCAGTAGCGGTCGAGCAGGTCGAGATTGCCGGCGGTCGTTCTTTGTTCGATCGTTGCTTTCATGGAGCCAACTCCTCCCCAAAACTATCACAACAGCTACAGGTTGATTCGGTCGGTGATCGTGCTCGATCCATGCCTTGTCGAGGATCTGGCGAGGCCGGGCGAGACGTCGGGCAGCGATAGCGTCGGCGGTTCTTGGCTGCGGTTCTTGGCTGATGCATTGCCTTCGCTGGCTCCAACCGCAGGCGCCGACCCTCGTTCCTTCGTTTGCCGCGCTGGAGCCGCGCTGCCGCTGCAGCCTAGCGGTGATGGCGACCGGTGTGTTCTTCGACATCGGCAAACGAGGCATCTCCGAGTGGAATCACCGATCTCTCATATGTAAATGCCGGAACCGGGCAGAGAGATGACAAGCGGCGGCGACTGATGTTTCGACCGCGATTCGATATCCGCCATAGTCAGCCGAAGGTGCAGTTGATGAATCTCATCGACCGCTACTTTTTCGCCGCAACGATTACCGTGACAATTGTACTCTGGCTGTACCTTGGGTTGCTGGTCGCCGGTAGCTGACGGCGCGTGCCTGGAGAACGGCACCAATCCGCCCCGGCGTCGAAATTCCCCGCCCGTTGAAATAGGTCATGGCCGCTGTCCTGAAGGTGCGCGGAACGACGCGCCCCGGAAACCGGACCGGCGCGAAAACGTTAACGCCTCGATCATCCGCGCACTGGCAGAGGTACTGCTATGCGTACGATCTTGATCGTGGAAGACGAGTATTTCATTGCCGATGACTGTGCCGCGCTGGCACGACAGGCCGGCTATCACGTCGTCGGCCCGTTCGCTTCGATCGACGAAGCCCGCCCGCACGCTTCCGCAGCCTCCGGCGCGCTGATCGACATCAACGTCAATGGAACCTCGTCCTACAGGTTGATCGATACACTGATTGCGATGGGGACACCGGTCACCCTGTACACCGGCTACGACGCAAGCACGCTGCCCAAGAAGTATGCGCATCTCCCCGTGGTGACCAAGCCGCGCGGGTGTGGGGAAGCTCTCGGGATACTGTGCAAGCAGATGAGCGTCGCCGGATAGCCGGCGAGCTGACCGCAGATCGATGCGCGCGCCGAGGTGCGCAGCGGTGGTTATGGCTCCCGGCCCACCGTGCGCAATGACACCAAAGAGAATGAGAGCTCGCTGCTCTTTCCACACGTCGTCCCTGCGAAAGCAATGCGAAAGCAGGGACCCATAACCACAGGGCTGCGTTGTTGAAACAGGCTGTGGCTCCAGCACAGCAAGCCAACTGACGTCGGCGGCTATGGGTCTCTGCTTTCGCAGGAACGACACCGTTTGTATTGCGCTGCCGGTGAGTCATACTTTCTTTTGCGTTGTCCGACGTCTCAGGTTCCCGGCGCGGCATTTTGTTGGCAACTTTCCTGGCCGAGGTTTATTGTCTTCGCATCACCGGCCGAGGCTCTGCCCGTAGGCGTCGGTGGCTGAGAGACCGATGGTGCTCCCGCCTGCATAATCCAGGGAGCACGCCCATGCCCAACGAGCGGCGTATCTATCGCCTTTCCAATTTCGACGATCTCGACGATGCCCAGCGGACGATCCGGGTCGTCGGCCAGGCACGCAAACTCCTCGCCGAGAGCCCGGCCAGCACGTTTCTGGGCCGCAAAACGCAGGAGCCCTTCCCGCAGGAGGAAAGCCAGTACGGGAACCTGAAATCCTGACCTGCGTTAAGCTTCGCAGCCTGCGGAGGCGGAACCATGCGGGATGACGATTACGGGGACCAGCTCGCCAATTATCAGGCCATGAAACGGCGCATCGATGCGGGCTACGAGCGCACGCTCGAACAATTTTCGAAGTCTCATGAGCTGATACGTTTGTCGCACCGCCTGCTCGGCAAATCTGTCCCTGACTTATCCCATGACAGGGCGGACGCCGCGATCGAGTGACATGTTTCGCCGATGATCGATCCCCTGTTCGCCCGCGCCCAGCTTGCCATCGAAGAAAGTCACACTTTGCGCGCACAGAAGAAATCGCTCGCCGATCAGCGAGACGATCAGCTCGCTGAGCTGCGGCAATCGGTGCGTAACTCCGCGAGCGCGCGCATGGAGATCAAAGCCCACCGCGACAACAGCGAGTAGGGCTTTCGCTGGCGGGGCGGGCACGTGCAATGTCCCGATCGGTCGGCAGGCCGACTAGCGGGCTTTGATGAAGCGCGCAAGATGCGTGGAGAATTCGTAGCTCAGCGCCAATCGTCGCCAGGATCGCGCCAGCAATTCGTAATCCTTGCGCGTCGTTTCGACGCTGGATGTCGAGGCCATACGGTCGGCTTCGTCAGCCAGTTGCCGGCATTCCGCGATCCGATCCGTTGAATCATGCGGCATCGTTGTGCTTCCTGAA
Source organism: Bradyrhizobium sp. BRP56 (assembly GCF_020194035.1). Classification (NCBI taxonomy): domain Bacteria; kingdom Pseudomonadati; phylum Pseudomonadota; class Alphaproteobacteria; order Hyphomicrobiales; family Nitrobacteraceae; genus Bradyrhizobium; species Bradyrhizobium sp. BRP56. The sequence continues at coordinate 73,113 of NZ_JADYVV010000037.1, read as the reverse complement.
GACGATGCGCCGTGAGGATGCGTCACGCCGCCGGTTCGCCGGAGATCGCGGGCCGAGACAATCAGAAGATATGAACGTCACCCGGCCTCAAGGTCCGGAGCTGCGCAATGACGAGGCGCAACTCGTCCGCCAATTGGGCGTTACGGATGCGGGTTTCCGTGACGGTTGAGAGGTCAGCGATCAGCGCGCGTTCTGCGGCCGTCTGCTCAAGTTGCTCGATACGTCTTTCGATGTCGGTCATTACGCACCCCAGTCCGATCGCAACTGGAGTATCGTGGGGCTCTGTGCAAACCTTCGCACTAACATTTGCAAATGGTCGAGCGGATTATTCGTGCCCGGCAGCGTCATTGAGACGGGTGGTCAAGCCTGCGGCTCAATCCGCTTCATGGGATCGCCATGCAGGATCATGCCGGCGAGCCCGTGCGCCATGGCGCGATGGTCGAACGGCTTCTCCCACAGCGGGACGTCCGCGAATTCGGTGCCGAGCACGATCTTGTCGTATCCCGAGGTGAACACGATGGGCACGCCGCGCGCCTGGAGCTCGCGCGCGACCGGATAGATCATCTGCTTGCGGATGTTCACATCGAGCACCGCACCATCGATCACGCCGCCGTCCTGCAGGATGCGAAGCGCATCGTCGATGTCCCCGGCCGGCCCGGCGATATCGGCACCAAGCGCGCGCAGCGCGCTGCGCATGTCGTCGGCAAGGAAATATTCGTCTTCGACGATCAGGACGCGCCGTCCTGTCAGGAGTGGGGGGTCGCGCAAAGGTGCAAATTCGGACATTTCAATTCCGGCCGCGCCCGGCGTGATGTCATCGCAAAATTGGAACATAGGACGAATGCTCGCCTTGTTGCAAACAATGTTGGAAAAGGCAGGTTCCATGTCCAATCGGGACATCATCGTCATCGGCGGCTCGGCTGGGGCGACTGCACCCTTGAAGGAGATTCTGGGCCGGCTGCCGACGGACCTGCCGGCCGCGGTCTTCATCGTTTTGCACATACCGTCTCACGGCATCGGCATTCTCTCCACGGTCGCCAGCGCGGCCGGCAAGCTGCCGGTCCGACAGGCGGAAAGCGGCATGGTCATCGAGAATGGTCACGTCTATCTGGCGGCACCGGACCGCCATCTCCTGATCCAGGACGGCCACCTGATGCTCGGCCGCGGGCCACGTGAAAATCTGGTGCGGCCGGCGATCGACGCGCTATTTCGCTCGGCCGCACTGCACTATGGACCGCGGGTGATCGGCGTCGTGCTCAGCGGCCTGCTGTCCGACGGCGCGGCAGGCCTGAACGCGATCAAGCGCTGCGGTGGGGTTGCGCTGGTTCAGGACCCGCAGGACGCGATGTCCGACGAAATGCCGCTCCGGGCATTGGAAGCGACCACGGTCGATCTCTGTATCTCGGGTGCACAGCTTGGCGATGTGCTGTCCGAACTGGCCCGGGAACGGGCCGGCGCGGTGCTGCCGATCCCGCCCGAGATCGCGCTGGAGGTGAAGATCGCGGCAGGCGAGCGCGTCGGCAGCGATACGCTGGTCGATATTGCCGATCCCGCGCCGCTGACCTGTCCGGGGTGCGGCGGCGTCCTTTCCGAGCTCAAGGTCGGGCATCCGCTGCGATTTCGCTGTCAGGTCGGCCACGCCTATACCGCCGATGCCCTCGCCAAGGAGCAGGAAGGCCGGGTCGACGAAGCGCTCCGGGTCGCGCTGCGCATCATCGAGGAGCGCGCCGAACTGGTGCATCGGATGGCCGAGGACGGCCGCCAGAGCGGGCGCCCGGCGGTCGCACAAATGTACGACGCGCGCGCCGCTGAATACCGCGAATATGCCGATATGATCCGGCGTGTCGTGCTACAATCACTCGATCCGAAGCGACCGGTGCGGAAGGAACCGTGATGGTCAGCGCCGAGCATGCGAACTGGGCCGGACAGTTGCGGTCCGAGCGCGAGCTGCTGGTCAAGGCCGACATCGACATCGAGGAGGGCTGGCAGCGCATCCGCAACCAGCAGGATTTGCTGGATTGGCTCCAGCGGGCCGGCCACGATACCGAGCAGGCCGAACGTCTCGTCAGTCTGCTCAAGCGGACCCTGATCGAGTGGGAACGACACCGGACCCTGATTGTGCAGCGGGTCGCATACCTGGAGGAGCAGGTCGCATCCCATTAGCGTTCGGGAAAAGCACGGCCCCGCGTTCGAGCATGCGGTTGGCCTGCCGCGGAAACCTCCGCCGGAGGTCATTTTCCGCCGAGCAACCACTCGTCCCCGCCGCAGCGGCCGTCGGCGCCTGCAAGGTTCCCAGCAAGGTGGAGATTCCCTACTTATCCCGTTGGGATAGGACTAAACTCTGCTAACAGCAGATGCAGGCGCGACGCCCGCAGACAAGACGCCCGCAGAAAAGTGAGAGCCGCTGCAACCATGGATGACGTTGGCCAACCCCAGAGCGGAGACGAAGGGCGCCAGTCCAAGGCGCCGCTGATCATCGGTGTGGGCGCATCCGCCGGCGCCCTCGATAGCATCGAACGGTTCTTCTCGAAACTGAGGCTCAATCCGGACCAGGCCGTCGTGCTCGTGTTGCAGTACCGGGATGCCATCGAGGACACTCGGTTGCGCAAAGCCTTGCAGCGATCGGAAGGCGCCCGGCTGTCCGAGATCAGCGACGGACAGCTGGTCGAGGGCGGCGTGATCCATCTGTGTCCGTCCGACATGATCACCACCGTTCACGGCGATCGTTTCGCCGTCCGGCGCGCCGAGCAGGCGCGCGCCGAGCGGGCCACCATCGACAGCTTCCTGGTGTCGCTGGCGGAGGAGCGCGCCGAGGAATCGATCGGCGTGGTGCTGGCCGGCACGGGTGGCGACGGCACGCTCGGGGTCGGGACCTTGAAGGATCATGGCGGCCTCGCGATCGCCGAACGCATTGGCGACGGTCAGTCCAACCCGCACGACGAAGGCAGTTCGGCCGCGGCGATCGCCGATTTTGTGCTGCCGCCGGAGGACATCCCGGAGCATATCGACGTCTATTCGCGCCATTTGCGCCGGCTCGAGGAGAAACAGGGCTTCGACGAGGTGCTGGCCGCGGCTGCAACTTCGCTTGCGCGCATTGCGGATATCCTTCGCAACAAGACCGGCAACGATTTCCACGGCTACAAGCAGAACACCTTCCTGCGCCGCGTCCAGCGCCGCATGCAGGTGGTGCAGATCGATGATATCTCCGCCTATGTCGATTTCCTGAGAAACGACAAGGACGAGGCGCAACATCTGTTCAACGATCTCCTGATCGGCGTCACGGAATTCTTCCGCGACAAGAAGGAGTTCGATGTCCTGGAAACCCAGGTCATCCCGAAGATATTCGAAGGGAAGGGCGCCGGCCGGCAGGTGCGTGTCTGGGTGCTTGGCTGCGCGACCGGCGAAGAGGCCTATTCGATCGGCATCCTGCTGCGCGAGCATATGGCCAGTCTCGACTCGGTGCCGCAGGTGCAGATCTTCGCGACCGACATCGACGGCCGCGCGCTCGCCGCCGCGCGGGTCGGGCGTTATCGGACCAGTATCGAGAACGATATGACGCCGGATCGGCTGGCGCGCTGGTTCGTGCGCGAGGGCGACACTTACTGCGTCGTCAAGGAGCTGCGCGAGATGTGCATCTTCTCGCAGCACAACGTCATCAAGGACGCGCCGTTCTCCAAGCTCGACCTGATCTCGTGCCGCAACCTCCTGATCTACCTCAATGCCGAGCTGCAGAGCCGCGTCATCCCGCTGTTCCATTTCGCGCTGCTGCCGGACCGGTTCCTGTTTCTCGGCAATTCCGAGAACGTCACCCGGCATCCGAAGCTGTTCGCGCCGGTCGACCGGCGCGCGCGCATCTTCAAGAAGCTCGAGACCGGAACGCGGCTGCCGCCGGAATTTCCGATCACGACGGCGACCGGGCGGGCCGCGATCGACGTGCCGCCGGTGCGCTCCGTTGGCCACGATGTCGGCCTCGAGCGGCGCGCCCAGCGCATCGCCGAGCGCCATGCGCCGGCCTACGTGATCACCGACGACCACTTTCACATCCTGCATTTCTCCGGCCGCACCGGCCGCTATATCGAGCCGACCGCAGGCACGGCGACGCTCGATCTGCTGCAGCTCGTGCATCGCGATCTCAGGCTGGAGCTGCGCACCGCGCTGAGCCGTGCCGCGGAAACCAACGAGGCCGCCCAAGCCGAGCAGGTGCAACTCGGCGTCAACGGGCATCGCGTGCTGGTCGATATCACGGTCGAGCCGATCCAGGACGGCCCTGCCGGCCATCGCAACTTCGTCGTCCTGTTCAAGGATGGTCCGATCCGGCAGGCGGAACAGGCCGAGACCAATCCCAACATTCTGGTCAGGACCGAGCATGTCGAGCGGCTGGAGAGCGAGCTGCGCGCCACCCGCGAGCGGCTGCAGGCCACGATCGAGGAGCTCGAAAGCACCAACGAGGAATTGAAATCCTCCAACGAGGAATATCAATCGCTCAATGAGGAGCTGCAATCCGCCAACGAGGAACTGGAGACCTCGCGCGAGGAATTGCAGTCGGTCAATGAGGAGCTGACCACCGTCAACGGCGAGCTGGCGCACCGCGTGCAGGAATTGACCCGCGCCACCAGCGACCTGAAGAATTTCCTCGAGAGCACCCAGATCGCGACCGTGTTCCTGGACAACGATCTGAAGGTGATGAACTTCACGCCGGCGATCACGCATTTGCTGCATCTGGTCGAGACCGATGTCGGCCGCCCGATCGCGCATATCAAGGCGCGGATTCCGATCGAGGAGCTCTACGACGATGTGCGGCGCGTGCTGCGGACGTTGGCCAGCGCCGAGCGCGAGCTGACCGCGCCCGACAGCGGCACGCGCTATATCGTGCGCATCCTGCCGTATCGCAGCATCGACAATTTCATCGCCGGCGTCGTGATCACCTTCATCGACGTCACCGCGATCACGCGGGCCGAGGAACGGCAGCGGCTGCTGCTCGCCGAGCTGCAGCATCGCGTGCGCAATACGCTCGGCGTGGTCCGCTCGATCGCGCGCCGCTCGGCCGAGACCAGCGCGAATGTTGAGGACTACGCATCGCATCTCGACGGCAGGCTCAACGCCTTCGCGCGGACCCAGTCGCTGGTGACCCGCGATCCGGAAGGCGGCGTCGATCTCGAATACCTCGTGGTCGAGGAATTGCTGGCTTACAACGCGCGGGAAGGCGAGCAACTGAGGGTGTCCGGTCCCGGGATTCGCCTGCAACCGAAGGCCGCGGAGACCTTCGCGCTGGCGATCCACGAGCTCGCAACCAACGCCTTGAAATATGGCGCACTGAGCCAACGCGCCGGGCGCATCGACGTCTCATGGCGGGTCGATGACGCCGCCGAGCCACGGCAACTGGTGTTCGACTGGCGCGAGCGCAACGGGCCTGAAGTGACGCCGCCGAGCCGCAGGGGATTTGGATCCGATCTCCTGGAGCGGACGCTGGCGTTCGAGTTCAAGGGTAAGAGCACGCTGGAGTTCAATCCGTCGGGACTGCGCTGCACGATCGCCATACCGATGAAGCCGCAAGCCATCCATACGCCGAGCATGGGGAGCTAGATGCATCCCCCGATCCTCGAGGGAAATCTGGCGCAGCCGGTGATCCGGCGGCTCAATGCCCTGCGCCAATTGTCCGAACGCGGGATCGCGTTGCTGCAACAGGCGATCCAGGATGGGCTGCACCGAGCCCGCCCGGGCGAAGACCTCGCGACCGAGGGCGATCCGGTCGAAAGCGTCAGGATCATCCTGTCGGGCTGGCTCTGCCGCTACAAGACGCTGCCGGACGGCCGCCGCCAGATCGTCAATTTCATCCTGCCGGGCGACAGCTGCGACGCCTGCGTTTATCTGCTGTCGGTGATGGATCATTCGATCGGCGCGCTGACCCCGGTCACCTATGCCGACATCAAGCGTCCGGCGTTCGAGCAGCTGCTGGCGAGCGACCGTTCGCTGGAGGAAGCGCTGTGGTGCGAAACCATGGTGAACAGCGCGATCCAGCGGGAATGGACGGTCAATATCGGACGGCGCGTGGCGCTGGAGCGGGTCGCGCATCTGTTGTGCGAACTCCATGAGCGCCTGCTGCCGGTTGGAATGATCGACGGCGATTCCTGCCTGTTCCCGGTCACCCAGATGGATCTCGCCGATGCCACCGGCCTGTCGGTGGTCCATGTCAACAGGACGCTCCAGGAGCTGCGCGGCGCCGGCCTGATCGTGCTGCGCGACCGCATGCTGACGATCAACGACCTGAAGCTGCTCAAGGACACGGCGCTGTTTTCGGCCGACTATCTACACACCAAGCGGCGCGGCTGAGACGCGGCAAGGCGGCTCTATGCTGCTCCCCCTGAAGTCGCGACGGATGCCGGTGCGGCTGGTGCGCGAGGCGCCGCAGGCGTTCGCTGATGCGATCCTTGAAATGGCGCAGCGGGACTGACGCGGGCGCGTCATTTTGCAGAGTGTACTGACGATCTGAACGTGACAGTGATTTGTCACGACGAAGACAGCGCGACGGTCGGCCGCGCAAGATTTGGATACGGCTGTAAACATACTTGAACGCCTCTCGCGCGGTCTCGCGCTACGATGCGGTTCGATCCACGAGGGCAGGGAGGCAATCATGCTCGATGGAGAGACGGCGGCAGTGCTTCGCGCGGTGCTCGACGAGGTCTGCGGAGGCGTGCCCCGCTCGGATACGACGAAGCGGACCAACGTCGCCTCTGGATTGCTGCAAGCCATCCGCGAGGGACGCTCGTCAATCGATGAGCTGCGCATCGCAGGCCAGGCCGCGTTGCGCACCGCCCCGAGCATGTGGCGCTAAGCGGTCCGATCGGACAATCGCAGCGGCACGATTGTGCGTCGCACATTTGCAGACGTTAGTGCCGGAACTGATTGCGACGCGCATGCTCTCGCGAGCTGACGCGCCGACCGGCCGTCAGCGCAACCAGGAGAACCCCGCTAAGACCCCAGCTCTCCATCCCTGAGCTGGGGTCACTTGTGTCGAACAGAGAGTGGAGCCACGCGATCGAGTAGAGCGTCGAGGGCTCCTCGATCTCGTGCGCCGGTCACGTCCAGCCGCCAAGATGGTGAAGGAACGTTCAGGAAAGTTCCGATCCTGTTCCTGCAACATGCGCGGACGCCAGTCGTTATCACGGCGTACTAGAAAGGAGGATGCCATGACGAAGCTTACTTACGCTCTTGCCGCGGTTGCGGCACTCTCGATAGCGGCACCGACCGTTGCGAGCGCGCAGGGTGTGGGCATCTATGTCGGCAGGGACCACGGGTACTACGGTGATCGATATTATGGTGGTCCGCGCGTCGACGTATACCGGCATGACCGGGGCTGGCACCACGGCTGGTACAACCATCATCGCGACTACTACCGCGACCGCGGCTTCGTGATCCGTGGTCATGACTGGGACGACGACTAACGGTGTTGGTCGCACGTCGCGATCAGCAGATCGCGACGACCAATGAGGGCCTCGCTTCGGCGGGGCCCTTTTTATTGGCCTGCCGCATCGCGCCGGTTCGTCCGCGTAGGAACCTTGGCTTCTCCACCAGATTGTCAGGACGGGAAGGACGGAGGAGGTTTTCATGAACCAGTTGATTTATCTGGTCGGACTGATCGTGGTCATTTTGGCGATATTGTCGTTCTTCGGGCTGCGGTAGGCGCGTCATGGATAACGAGCGAGGGCTTGCCGTTTCCGCCGCCAACAGGACCGGGCTTCGGCTGCAATGGAGCCCGGTCGTCGCCGGCGCGCTGGCCGCGACTGCGCTGTCGGTGATTTTGATCGGCTTCGGAGCGGCGGTCGGATTGGGCGTGAGTTCAAGCTCGCCGTCATGGCGCGACGCATCAGCCGCGCTCGCGTTGCTGTCGGGGCTGTATCTGATTCTGCAAGCACTGGTGAGCTTCGGCGTCGGCGGCTACATCGCCGGCCGGGCCCAGCGCGTGATCGGCGCGACGCCATCCGACGAGATCGACAGCCGCGACGGGCTTCACGGACTGACCGCCTGGGCGCTCGCCGTCATCCTCGGTGCTACGATCGTCGCGTTGGTCGGCCTGTCGACCGCGCGTCCGGTGGTTCAGAGCCGGCCATCTGCGACGGCCGCGGAGCCGTTGCTGAGCGCCGAACTCGACCGTCTGTACCGGTCGCCGCGGCGTCCGGCCAATATCGATATCGGCTATGAGCGGGCGGAGGCGGGCCGCATCCTGCTGACGAGCTCCGGCCGCAGTGGCGTCAGCTCCGACGATCGCAGCTATCTGATCCAGCAAGTCGCGGCCGCGACCGGTCTGCCTGCTGCGGAGGCGGAGAAGCGCGTCGACAGCGTGATGGGCGATGCCAGGACCGCCATCCAGCGGTCGCGGCGCAGCGCGGTGATTTTGGCGTTCTCGGTTGCGGCGGCGCTGCTGTTCGGTGCGGTCGCCGCGTGGGCCGCGGCCGGCGCGGGTGGCCGTCACCGCGACGGCGCCGCGCTGCCGGAGTGGATGGGCGGCAGGCCGACGACGGCCGCGCCGATTGTCTGATGCAGTTGTGAATGTCCTTCAAGGGAGACGATGATGGCAACGATCTTGGTGATGGACCACTCCGGCGACACGAGACAGCAGTTCGACCCCGACAACAGTGAGCAGCTGGCCTGGGCGAATGCTCGCTTCACCCAGCTCACGTCCGACGGCTACACCGCCGCAATCCGGCAAGCGACCGGAGAGGCGAAGTTGGTCCGCGCGCTCGATCCGACCGCCGAGGAAACCCTGCTCTATCCGAGGCTGGTCGGCGGCTGACGCCATGCTCGTCCGTCTGCGCGAGATGTCCCTGCGGTCCGTGCTCCGGCGCGCCGCCAGCACGCTGGGTGCGACGCTGGCCGCGATCTGGGATCGCTGGCAGGCCTATGAGCGAATTGAGGCGCGCGGACTTGCGCTGCTGTCCGCGTGGCTGTCACCCGAGCAGCGGGCGCAGTTCGAAAAGTATAAGCGCTTCGACGTCATCGGCTCGGAGTCCGGCAAGCGATACCGGATTTGCTACGGCACCTCGACCAACGTCTATGAGATGGACGGCGGCGATCGCATCGTGCTGGGCTGGTGCTTCCGGCCCGTCGGCGCGCTGGCGGCGGGCGACGTGATGCTTGCCCAGAAGATCGCGCTCGAAACCGACGAGCGCGGGACACTCTTGGTCGCTAAGCCATTCCCGAGCTCCATGCCACCACGCGCAAATCTCCCTCCGGTCAGTTAGCGCTCGGTCCGCGTTGAACCGCATGGCGCGAACTGTTGCGCGTTGCCAGGACAGGAACGTCGATCTTCCCGCCGGGTTGTCGGATGCCGCCTTGCAATGGATTTCGTCATGCCCGTCAACACGTCGTCTTCGCTGAGCCTGATCTTCCGCTCCTACCTTGCGGACTTGCGACAATGGATGACGCGCCTGGTGACCGGCTACGCATTTGCGTGCAGCTTCATGCTGGCGGGTGCGGTCTCGCTTCTGATCGCGATCGGGATCGGGGTTGGCGCGGCTTTCCACGCCCTTGAAATGCATTACGACATCTGGATCGCATATGCCGCGATCGGCGGCGCCTTTGTCCTGCTCGGGATCCTGGGGCTGGTCATGGGCCGCGTGCTGCTCGCGCGTCCTGCGCCGGCCGTGCCGCGCCCGGGCCGACAGGCCGACATGCTCAAGCGCGCGATCGCAGTGCCCGTCGCCGCGCGGCTGATCGCCACCACTCGGACGGGAGCAGGGGCGAGCGTAGATCCCACCACCCGCGCACTGGCCGCCGGAGCTGCAATCATGCTTGTAGGCTGGTTTGCTGCATCGCGCGCCCGGCGTCAGCGCGATGCGATCCAGGACTAGCGATGGCTACGCTGCGCAATTGGCCGAACGACCTGATGCTCGCCGGTGCAACGGCTCTGGCGACGTTGGCGATCTCTCGCCACCTGTCCCGATCGGAGCGGCCGTCCGCTCGGGAGCAGGGCGTCGAACCCGTGCTAGCGGAAACGCAAGATCGTGGACGGCTCGCCGACACGCCGCTCGAGATTCCGACTGCCGGCTGGAAGGACATTCTGCTCCGCACCTATCAGCAGATCGACGAGGACCGTCTGCTGGCAACCGCGGCCGGCGTCGTGTTCTACGGCTTGCTGGCGATCTTCCCGGCGATCACCGCGCTGGTCTCGAGCTACGGCCTGTTCGCCGATCCGTCCACGATCTCATCGAACCTGCAGAGCCTGGCGCTGATGCTGCCGGAAGGCTCGTTTGCGATCGTCCAGGACCAGATCGCGCGCGTGCTCGCGAAGGGGACCTCGACGCTCGGCCTGACCTTTGCCGCCGGCCTGCTGATCGCGATCTGGAGCGCCAATGCCGGCGTGAAGGCGATCTTCGATGCGCTCAACGTCGTTTATGACGAGAAGGAAAAGCGCAGCTTCGTCAAACTCAATCTGATGTCCCTCTCGTTCACGATCGCCGGGCTGATTTCCATCATGTTGATGGTCGGAGCGGTGGTCGTCGTCCCGCTTTTGCTGCAGCAGGTCGGACTGGGCACGACGGCGGAGCTCGTCATCCGGTTCGGACGGTGGCCAATCCTGGTGCTCCTGCTCCTCACCGCGCTCGCGGTGCTGTACCGCTATGGTCCGAGCCGAACCAGGCCGCGCTGGCAGTGGCTCAGCGTCGGCGCCGTCGCAGCGGCCGTACTGTGGCTGGCCGGTTCGGTGCTGCTCTCCTGGTATCTGGCGAATTTCGGCGATTACAACGCGACCTATGGCTCGCTGGGGGCGGCCATCGGTCTGATGACGTGGATGTGGATGTCAGCCATCATCGTGCTGTGCGGGGCAGAGCTGAATTCAGAGATCGAGCATCAGACCATGCTCGATTCGACTGAGGGCCGCCGCAAGCCGCTCGGAGCGCGTGGCGCAACCATGGCCGACACGGTCGGCAGGGCGTCTTAGCCGGCGCAGACCCCGCCGCAGCGCACCCGGCAATGAGCATAGGAACCAACGGCATGACCCGGGCTTATGCCAAAATGGTTGAGATCAACGTGCTGGAAAAACCGATCGAGCGGATCAAGCAAACCTGCGAGCTGATGGGCATCGCGCGCGCAATGGCTTTCAACGCATCGGATGGCATCGCACCGGCTCCTTTCCTTGGGAGCCAATGCAGGCTGGAACCGTTCGTTCCTATTGCGAAGGCTGCCGCGGAACGGCGGAGCCGAGCAGCGCGCAAAGCCGTTTGGCATCCGCCGGCGCTGCGCTCTTCTGGTCGTTGTCGAAATAGACATAGATGTCGCATCCCTGCCGCTTCCAGCCGCGGATGCGTTTGGCCCAGTCGGAAAGCTCGGCCGGCTTGTAGTGCCCGCGATATCGGCCGCCCGGGCCATGGCCGCGGACATAGACGAAATCCGCGGTCCGTTTCCACGGCGCCGGCGCGTCGTGGTGATCGGAAATGCAGAGCGCGATATTGCGATCCGCCAGCAGTTTCAGGATATGCGGCGCGTACCAGCTGGGGTGGCGGAATTCGAACGCATAGCGCCGCCGCCGCTTCAACAGCTTCAGGAACGAGGCTAGCCGATCGGCATCGATCGTGAAGTTCGGCGGCAGCTGAAACAGGACCGGGCCGGCCTTGTTGCGCAGCAACGACAGACGCTCTTCCAGCAACTGGAGACTGTTGACCGAGTTCGCGGAGAGGCGCTTCCAGTGCGTGATGAATTTCGACGCCTTCCAGGCGAAGACGAAATCCGCATCGGTCGCATCGCGCCAGCCTGTCACCGCTTGTTCGGTCGGCGTGCGGTAGAAGACGCCGTTCAGCTCAGTCGTCGGAAACTGCGTCGCGTAGTAGTCGAGTTGCCGCTTGAGCGGCAAGCCCCTGGGAAAGAACGGACCGCGCCAGGACGAATAGTGCCAGCCGGAGGTGCCAATCAATACGCGCGCCATGCGATGGTCCAAGCGGTGGATCAAGCCTTCGCCTAGGGCTTGCTGATGCCGTTGCGCTCGGCAAGGTCCGCTTCCCAGCCGAACACCGAGCGGCCGTCGAGCGCGGGCGAACGGGCGCGCTCGTTCGCGACAAACGCCTCGAAGGAGGGGCCGGTGGCGGTTCGTTCCAATCTGCGGGCCTGATCGTCGAGCCGCTTCAAGGCCTGCATCTCCTCGTCGCGGCCGAGCTTTGCCTGCTGCACGGCCGACTTCAGCACGCGGATGGTCTCGTCATAGACCTTGATCGGCACCGGGAAGGGATGACGGTCCTTGCCGCCATGGGCGAGCGAGAAGCGCGCCGGGTCGCGGAAGCGGTAGGGCGTCCCGTGAACGACCTCGGCGACCATCGCGAGCGACTGCACCGTGCGGGCGCCGACGCCGGGCGTCAGCAGCAGTTCGGGAAAATCCAGCGGCCCGCAATCGGCAGCCGCGGCCAGGGTGCCGTGCAGGCGGCGGACGAACACGTCGCTCGAGCGCACGTCGTGATGCGCGGGCATGATCAGGTGGAGGAGATCCGGTTGCGCGGTCGCGCTCTGCGTCAGCTCGGCATATTCGCGCGTGATGCCGTCCGGCCCCAGCGCAGCGAGCAGATCGAGCTGCGCCTGGCGGGAGCTTTCGGCGCGGTGATCGGTGAGATTGACGATCTCGCCCTGCGTCGGGCCGTCGATCGCGCTGTGCGGCTCGTCGACGAAGCTACGCAGGCCTTCGGAGTGCCAGTGATAGCGGCGGGCCTGCCGCTTGTCGCCGTTCATGCCTTGCTGGACGACGGTCCATTTGCCGTCGTCGGTGACGAAGAAGCCGTGCAGGTAGAGCTCGAATCCATCCTGCACCGCGGCGCTGTCGACCTTGGCCACCAGCCGGCTCGCGCGGGTCAGGGCGGCACCATCGAATCCGACGCGGTCGCCGAGGGCGGACAGTTCATCGGGCGTGCGGCGCGAATGCTTGCCGCGGCCGCCGCAGACGTGGATTCCGAGTTCGCCTTGCAGCGGCGCCAGACCTCGCTTCAACGCGCCGATGACGCTGGTGGTGATACCGGACGAGTGCCAGTCCATACCCATCACGGCACCGAACGACTGGAACCAGAACGGATGCGACAGTCGCTGCAAAAAGGCATCGCGGCCGTAATGGTGGACGATGGCCTGGGTGATGATGCCACCCAGCGTCGCCATGCGCGCCGCCAGCCATGGCGGCACGCGGCCACCATGGAGCGGAAGATCGGCGCTGCCGGTGCGTCGGGCCATCGGGCTCCCGGATGCTGAATCGGCGTCCAATCTACCAGCAAATGCGAGCGTGTGTACAAAGCGGACGTCGCTTCATCGCGCGTCTGGTCAGGCGGCTTCGGCGTTGATGCCGCTGACGGCGAGCTTGGTGAGCGCTTCATCCGTCTTCTTTTCCTCGGCCAGGGTCTGGTCGATGAGCTTGACCGCATCCTTCATGCTGAGCCGGTTGGCCCAAGCCTTCAAGGTGCCGTAGCGGGCGATCTCGTAATGCTCGACCGCCTGGGCTGCCGAGAGCAGGCCCGCGTCGAGCGCCGGCGTGTCGGCATACTCCTCCATGATCTCCTTACCCTCGTCGATGATCCCCTCGATGGCGTCGCACTTCTTGCCGCGCGCCGGCTTGCCCATCAGGTCGAAGATCTGTTCGAGCCGCTCGATCTGTCCTTCGGTCTCGTCATGATGCTTCTCGAACGCCGCACGCAGATCGTCGGACTCGGCGGCCTTGGCCATCCGCGGCAACGCCTTCAGTATCTGCTTTTCCGCGTAATAAATGTCCTTGAGGGTATCGAGGAAGAGGGCGCTGAGATCCTTGTCCGGCATTGGTCGCTCCGTGAGTTGGGTGAACAGTCCGGAGTGCCAACACGAATGCGGAAAGCAAGTTCCTATCCTTGATCGATGCGTGGCAAAGCGCCTCGTCGGCCGTCGCACATTCGAGCGCGTCACGATGGAGCTTGGTCGGATTGCGAAGTCTGGATTGCGAAGTCTTGATTGCGAAGTCTTGCCGCAACGCGGCTTCGGAACGAAGCCTCGGCCGGCCCGTTGGTCGGTCTCATCGTTCAAGGGAGAACCGCGATGGATTGGAATCGTGTCGAAGGCAACTGGAAGCAGGTCAAGGGTAAGGTCAAGGAGCAGTATGGTGAACGGGACCGCGTTCCGGGCCCCGCTTCGGCGGGGCCTTTCGCGGCCTGGGCGGCTGACCCTGCGTGTGACGGCATCCGGTCGGCGCGCGCAGGAGTGAGCGATGGGACAGCTTCTGAGCCCGCCGGGTCCGCGCGCGGCGCACCTTTGCATCGACATGCAGCGGCTGTTCGAACCCGGGGCGCCCTGGGCGACGCCCTGGATGGATCGCGTGCTGCCGCGCATCATCAAGCTGGCGCAGCATGCGCCTGAACGTACCGTGTTTACCCGCTTCATTCCGCCGCGCTCGAAGCACGACGCGCGAGGGATTTGGCGGGCTTATTACGAGAAATGGGAATGCGTGACCCGCGAGCGGCTCGATCCGGAGTTGATCGAGCTCGTGCCGGCGCTCGCCGCCTGTGTGCCGCCGGCCGCCATCGTCGACCGGCCGATCTATAACGCGTTCGGCAACGGGCGCCTGCAAGCTCATCTGGATGCGCATGGGATCGATACGGTGATCGTGTCGGGCGGCGAGACCGACGTGTGCGTGCTCGCCACCGTGCTGGCCGCGATCGATATCGGCTACCGGGTGATCGTGGCCGAGGATGCGCTGTGCAGCTCTTCCGATCAAAGCCATGACGCGCTGCTGCAGCTCTATGCCGAACGCTTCAGCATCCAGATCGAGGTGGCATCCACGGCCGATATCCTCCGGATGTGGACCCTCGACGACTGAAGCGACAACGGGCCGAAACGAGGTACCGGTATCAGGGCGGTCGGAGCAGGGGTGGCAATACCTGCTTCCTGAGGCTGAGCTGACGCTGGCGATCGGTAGCCATAACCGGACCGCACAAGGTCTCGTAGTCCGCGGCATTCCAGACCGTCGGGACCCCGCCGAGAGCCAGGTCTTCAATGGCGCGGTCTCGTCGCGGTCTCCGCGGTCGGCATTTGCGCGCGCCTGGACGCGGCACGATCGCGGCTTGTGGTCCGGCTGCGACCGGCTGATGGCCATCGCGGGCACTGAGCAAGCCGAGTGCGCGCGCCAATCTTGCGAGCCCGGAGCGCGTGCCTGGGGCCGATACGGCTCATCGCTCACCGCTGGAAGGTAGGACTGGGCCGTCGATCTGCCAGACGGTGCATGGTTCCTGATTCTCGGCGTTGCGGCGAAGGTGAGCGGAGCTATGGGATAGCTGTCGGCAATCGTGGCCACGCCCGCATCCGTATTTCGCATAAGGTATATTATGGAATATTTATATCTACAATTAGATCAGATATTTAGTGGGAAATCTTCGCACTGGTCCGCAAGTTGGCGCGCGTGATGGTGTGTCCAAGCCGTTCGTCGGGCCCGTGCTGACGCCGCAGCGATCCACGCGCGCGCATCTCGTCTGAAAGCCGATATTGCCGCCGCGTACGGACGCTGCAATAAGCCCCAGCTGTGCAGAGATCGCTGGTGACCCCGCGGCATCAGGTCCGTATAGGATGGCATCTCAGAACAACAACAAGCCTCTTGAGGGAGCAACCAATGAGCTTTTCACGACGCACGCTGCTGAAGGTTTCCGCCGCTTCCGCCGTCCTCGGCGGGATCGGCGCGCCCTATGTCGCGCGCGCCCAGTCGGCCGAATTCTCTTACAAGTTCGCCAACAATCTGCCGGAGTCGCATCCGTTCGTGGCGCGCGCCCGGGAGATGGCCGCGGCGATCAAGACCGAGACCAACGGCCGTTTTGACCTGCAGGTGTTCCCGAACAGCCAGCTCGGTTCCGATACCGACATGCTGAGCCAGGTGCGCTCTGGCGGCGTCGAGTTCTTCACGCTGTCCGGCCTGATCCTGGCAACCCTGGTGCCGGCCGCCTCGATCAACGGCATCGGCTTCGCATTCCCGGACTATCCCACGGTCTGGAAGGCCATGGACGGCGAGCTCGGCGCCTATGTGCGCGGCGAGATCAACAAGGCCGGCCTCGAGGTCATGGAGAAGATCTGGGACAACGGCTTCCGCCAGACCACGTCCTCGACCAAGCCGATCACCGGTCCCGACGATCTCAAGGGCTTCAAGATTCGCGTGCCGGTGTCACCGCTGTGGACCTCGATGTTCAAGGCGTTCGATGCATCGCCCGCCTCGATCAATTTCAGCGAGGTCTATTCGGCGCTGCAGACCAAGATCGTCGAAGGCCAGGAAAACCCGCTGGCGCTGATCTCGGCGGCGAAACTCTACGAGGTGCAGAAATACTGCTCGATGACCAACCACATGTGGGACGGCTTCTGGTTCCTGATGAACCGCCGGGCCTGGGCGGCGCTGCCGGACGACATCAAGACCATCGTCGCCAAGAACGTCAACGCGGCGGCCGTCAAGGAGCGTGAGGATACCGAGAAGCTGAACGCCACCGTGAAGCAGGAGCTCACGGGCAAGGGGCTCGTGTTCAACCAGCCCGAGGTCGGGCCGTTCCGCGACAAGCTCCGCGCCGCCGGCTTCTACGCCGAGTGGAAGGGCAAATACGGCGAGAAGGCCTGGGATCTGCTCGAGAAGTCCGTCGGCAAACTGTCCTGATCGATCAAGCAGGAGGCTTGCCATGGCTCATGTCGAGATGACGCCGGCCGTGGCCGGCGAGGCGGCGTCGCAGCCCCCTCGCCGCCGCTCCGTCCTCGGTTCCATCGACGCGGCGCTCGGGATGCTGGTCGAACTCCCGGCGGCGATCCTTGTCGTCGCCGAGGTCGTGATCCTGTTCGCCGGCGTGGTGTCGCGCTACGTGCTCCATGCGCCGCTGATCTGGTCCGACGAACTGGCGTCGATCCTGTTCCTGTGGCTCGCGATGCTCGGCTCGGCGGTGGCGTTTCGCCGTGGCGAGCACATGCGGATGACGGCGCTGGTCGCAAGTGCGGGACCGCGGCTCTGGGCCTATCTCGATGTGATCGCGACCTGCGCCGCGCTGGCGTTCCTGATCCTGATCGTGCGGCCGGCCTATGAATATGCCTACGAGGAAAGCTTCATCACCACGCCGGCGCTGCAGATATCCAACACCTGGCGCGCGGCGGCGCTGCCGGTCGGCACCTGCCTGATGGCGCTGTTCGCGCTGCTGCGGCTGGCCCGGGTCGGCGATTTCAGGACCTTCCTGCTGGCCGCGCTGACCGTGGCGGCGCTAATCGGCGCGTTCTGGCTGGCACAGCCGATGCTGCGGCCGCTCGGCAATCTCAACCTGATCATCTTCTTCGTCGGCGTGGTCGGCTTCTGCGTGTTTGCCGGCGTGCCGATCGGCTTTGCCTTCGGCATGGCGATCTTCGGCTACCTGGCGCTGACCACGCGAACGCCGCTGATGGTGCTGGTCGGCCGGATGGACGAGGGCATGAGCCATCTGATCCTGCTGTCAGTGCCGCTGTTCGTCTTCCTCGGCCTCCTGATCGAGATGACCGGCATGGCGCGGGCCATGGTGGCGTTCCTGGCGAGCCTGCTCGGCCATGTCCGCGGCGGCCTGCATTACGTGCTGGTCGGCGCCATGTATCTGGTCTCCGGCATCTCCGGATCGAAGGCCGCCGACATGGCCGCGGTCGCGCCTGTGCTGTTCCCGGAAATGAAGCAGCGCGGTGCCAAGCCGGGCGATCTGGTCGCCCTGCTCGCCGCCACCGGCGCGCAGACCGAAACCATTCCGCCGAGCCTCGTGCTGATCACGATCGGCTCGGTGACCGGCGTCTCGATCTCGGCGCTGTTCACCGGCGGCCTGCTGCCGGGTGTGGTGCTGGCGATCACGCTGTCGGGGCTGGTGTGGTGGCGCTACCGCGGCGAAGACCGCAGCCACGTCCAGCGCGCCACCGGCAGCGAGATCGGCAAGGCGTTCGTGTTCGCCCTGCCCGCATTGGCCCTGCCCTTCGTGATCCGCTACGCCGTGGTCGAAGGCATCGCCACCGCCACCGAAGTCTCGACCATCGGCATCGTCTACGCCTTCGTCATCGGCCTCCTGATCTACCGCCAGTTCAACTGGCGACGTCTGTTGCCGATGCTGATCGACACGGCATGCCTGTCGGGGGCGATCCTGTTCATCATCGGTACCGCGACCGGCATGGCCTGGGGCCTGACCCAGTCCGGCTTCTCGCGGGCGCTGGCGGCGGCGATGACCGGGCTGCCCGGCGGGTCGGCGACCTTCATTGCGGTCTCGATCCTGGCCTTCGTGATCCTCGGCAGCGTGCTCGAGGGCATCCCGGCCATCGTGCTGTTCGGGCCGCTGCTGTTTCCGATCGCGCACCAGGTCGGCGTTCACGAGGTGCACTACGCCATGATCATCATCCTGGCGATGGGCATCGGCCTATTCGCGCCGCCGTTCGGGGTCGGCTATTATGCCGCCTGCGCCATCGGGCGCGTCGATCCGGCCGAGGGTATCCGGCCGATCTGGGGTTACATGCTGGCGCTGTTGATCGGCCTGATCATCGTCGCCATCTTCCCCTGGATATCGATCGGCTTCCTGTAAAGCACCTTGCGGATGGGATAGAGCCATGAGTGCAGCTCAGAACCAGTACTCGATCGGGTTGGACAAGACGCCGGCCAACTACGTGCCGCTCTCGCCGCTGAGCTTCCTGGCGCGCTCGGCCGCCGTCTATCCCGACCATCTCAGCGCGGTCTATGAGGGCCGCAGTTTCACCTGGAAGGAGACCTACGAGCGCTGCAGGCGCTTTGCCTCCTATCTCGCGGGCCATGGCATCGGCCATGGCGACACGGTCGCGGCGATGCTGCCGAACATTCCGGCGATGAACGAATTGCACTTCGCCGTGCCGATGACCGGCGCGGTGCTCAACGCGCTCAACATCCGCCTCGACGCGGCGTCGATCGCGTTCCAGCTCGAGCATGGCGGCGCGAAGATCATTCTGGTCGATCCCGAATTCTCCGGCGTGATCGCGGAGGCCCTGACGCTGATGAAGGGCGCAAAGCCATTCGTGATCGACGTCGATGACGCGGCCTTCAGTGGCGGCAAGCGGATCGGCGAGATCGAGTATGAGGCGGCGGTCGCGGCGGGCGATCCCGGCTTCGTGGAACGGCCGCCGGCCGACGAATGGGACGCGATCGCGCTGAGCTATACGTCGGGCACGACGGGCAATCCCAAGGGCGTCGTGACCCATCACCGCGGCGCCTATCTCAACGCGGTCAGCAACATCCTCGCCGGCAATCTCGGCCAGCATCCGGTCTATCTCTGGACGCTGCCGATGTTTCATTGCAACGGCTGGTGCTTCCCCTGGACCATCGCGGCGGCCGCCGGCGTCAATGTCTGCCTGCGCAAGGTCGACCCGGCCAAGATCTTCGAACTGATCCCGAGGCACGGCGTCACCCACATGTGCGGCGCGCCGATCGTCTACAACACGCTGATCAACGCGCCCGATGCGCCAAAGGGCGGCAAGGCAAAGCCCGTCGTCGGCCTGATCGCCGGCGCGGCGCCGCCGGTTGCGGTGCTCGAGGGTGGCGAACGCATCGGCATCAAGCTGACCCACGTCTACGGGCTGACCGAGGTCTATGGCCCCGCCTCGGTCTGTGCCGAGCAGCCAGGTTGGGACGAACTGTCGGCTGATGCGCGCGCACAGCTGAAGCGGCGTCAGGGCGTGTCCTATCCGCTGCAGGAAGGCGTCACGGTGCTCGATCCCGAGACCATGCGCGAGGTGCCGCGCGACGGCGAGACCATCGGCGAGGTCATGTTCCGCGGCAACATCGTGATGAAGGGCTATCTGAAGAACGTGACGGCGACGCAGGAAGCCTTTGCCGGCGGCTGGTTTCACACCGGCGATCTCGGCGTGCTCGACGAGCACGGCTACGTCATCATCAAGGACCGCTCCAAGGACATCATCATCTCCGGCGGCGAGAACGTCTCCTCCGTCGAGGTCGAGGACATCCTCTACAAGCACCCGGCCGTGCTGTTCGCGGCGGTCGTGGCCAAGCCCGACCCGAAATGGGGTGAAGTGCCCTGCGCCTTCATCGAGCTGAAGGACGGCGCCAAGGCAACCGAGGCCGAGATCATCGCCTATTGCCGCGAGCACATGTCGGGGTTCAAGACGCCGAAATCCGTGGTGTTCGGCGTGATCCCGAAGACCTCGACCGGCAAGATCCAGAAATTCCTGCTGCGCAACCAGGTCGGATCGGCCAAGGCGATCTCGGCCTGAGCCTTCAGCCTGCCCGGTCGAGCGTCAGCCGCATGCCGTCATGGGCCGGGATGACGTCGGCCGGCAGGCTCTGCCGCAGCACCTCGTAGTCGAGGTCGGAATGCATGTTGGTGATGACGGCGCGCTTCGGCTTGAAGCGCTCGATCCACGACAGCGCGTCGGCAACGCTGAAATGGCTGGGATGCTGCGCATAGCGCAAGCCGTCGACGATCCAGAGATCGAGACCTTCGAGCGCCGGCCAGCTCTCCTGGGGGATGTCGTGCAGATCGGGCGTGTAGGCGGCACCGCCAATGCGGTAGCCGAGCGCCGGGATTTTGCCATGATGCACCAGGAAGGCCGCGAGCTTCAGCGGACCGCCCTTCCCCTGGACCGTATGGCTCTCGCCGGCCTCGATCGAATGCCGCGTCAGGATCGGCGGATAGTCGCTGCCTTCCGGCGAGATGAAGCAATAGGAGAACCGCGCCATCATGTCCTTGGCGGTCGACTGGTTGAAGTAGACCGGGATGCGGCGGCGCTGATGCAGTACGACCGAGCGCAAATCGTCGATGCCGTGGGTCTGATCGGCATGCTCATGCGTCAGGAACACCGCGTCGATGTGCTCGACATTGCTGTCGATCAGCTGCTCGCGCAGATCGGGCGAAGTGTCGATCACGACCCGCGTGGTGCCGTGCTCCATGGTGCGCTCGGCCATGATCGAGCAGCGGCGGCGGCGGTTCTTGGGATTGCCGGGATCGCAGGCGCCCCAGCCGAGTGCCGGGCGCGGCACGCCGGCGGACGAGCCGCAGCCCAGAATGGTCAGTGTCAGCGTCATGCAGCAACCTTCGGCGCCGGCACCTTGGAGAACAGCCGGAAGAAGTTTTCGGTGGTCTGCCGCGAGATCTCCTCCAGGGAGACGCCGCGGGTTTCCGCGAGCACCTTGGCGACCTCGACGACATAGGACGGCTCGTTGCGCTTGCCGCGGAATTTGCCGGGCGCAAGATACGGCGCGTCGGTCTCGACCATGATGCGGTCGGCCGGCAGCTCGGCTGCCAGCGCGCGCAGCGCGTCCGACTTCTTGAAGGTCAGGATGCCCGTGAACGAGATCGACAGCCCAAGCGCGATCGCCTTCATCGCAAGCTCGCGCCCGCCGGTGTAGCAGTGCAGGACCGCCTTGAACGGGCCCTTCGCGACCTCGTCCTCCAGGATGCGGCCGCAATCCTCATCGGCCTCCCGGGTGTGAATGACGAGCGGCAGGCCGGTTTCGCGCGCCGCCGCGATGTGCGCGCGAAAGCCGCGCTCCTGCGCCTCGCGCGACCCATGCTCGTAGAAATAGTCGAGCCCCGCCTCGCCGAGCGCCACGACCTTCGGATGCTTCGTCAACTCGATCAGTTCGCTGGCCGGGATGCCATCCTCTTCATCGGCATGATGCGGATGAGTGCCGACCGAGCAGTAGACGTCGGGGAAGCGCTCGGTGATCGCAAGCAGGCCGCCGAGCCGCCTCACCCGGGTCGAGATCGTGACCATGCGGCCGATGCCGGCCGCTTCGGCGCGCCCGAGTATCCCGTCGAGATCGTCGGCGAAATCAGGAAAATCGAGATGGCAATGACTGTCGACCAGCATGAATTTCGAACCGCTCACTCGGTCTTCGGTTCCACATAGCGCGGGAACACGCCGACAGGCGCCGGCAAAACCGTACCCGGTTTGATCCGTTCGGCGACCGCGGCAAAGCTGCGGGCGTCAGCAGCGATACCGAGGCTGTCGAGCATCTTGCCGCAGGACTCCGGCATCACGGCCTGCGCCATGATCGCGATCTGGCGCACGACTTCGGCGGTGACATACAGCACCGTCTTCTGGCGCGCGGGATCAGTCTTCGCCAGTGCCCACGGCGCCTCGCCGGCAAAATAGCGGTTGGCCTCGGCGACCACAGCCCAGACCGTGTTGAGCCATTGATGGATCTGTTGCGTCGCCATCGCGGTCCGCGACGTCTCCAGCATGGCGTCGGCCTGCGCCAGAATCGCCTTGTCGTTGTCGCTGAATTCGCCGGGCTCCGGCAGCACGCCGCCGAGTTGTTTGGCGATCATCGACAATGAACGCTGCGCCAGATTGCCGAAATCATTGGCGAGGTCGGCGTTGATACGCGCGACGATGGCCTCGTGGTTGTAGTTGCCGTCCTGGCCGAACGGCACTTCGCGCAGAAAGAAGTAGCGCATCTGGTCGACGCCGTACTGCTCGGCGAGATTGAAGGGGTCGACCACGTTGCCGACCGACTTCGACATCTTCTCGCCCCTGTTGAACAGGAAGCCGTGTGCATAGACCCGCTTCTGCACGGGAATGCCTGCCGACATCAGGAAGGCCGGCCAGTACACGGCGTGGAAGCGGATGATGTCCTTGCCGATGATATGCACGTCGGCCGGCCAGTAGCGCCAATGCTTGTCGTTCTCATCGGGATAGCCGACGCCGGTGATGTAGTTGGTCAGCGCATCGACCCAGACATACATCACGTGCTCGGGATCGTCCGGAACCTTGACGCCCCAGTCGAACGTGGTGCGCGAGATCGAGAGATCCTTGAGCCCGCCGCGCACGAAACTCATCACCTCGTTGCGGCGCGAATCCGGGCCGATGAAATCGGGCTGGCTCTCATAAAGGTGCAACAGCTTGTCCTGGTAGGCCGACAGCTTGAAGAAATAGCTCTTCTCCTCGACCCATTCGACCGGCGTGCCCTGCGGGCCGCGGCGAACATTGTCCTCGCCGACGACGGTCTCCTCCTCGGCGTAATAGGCCTCGTCGCGCACCGAGTACCAGCCGGCATAGGTGTCGATATAGATGTCGCCATTCTCCTGCATACCGCGCCAGATCGCCTGCACCGACTCGTGATGCGCAGGCTCCGAGGTGCGGATGAAGCGGTCGAACGAAACGTTGAGACGCTCGTCCATCTCCTTGAACCGCGCCGCGTTGCGGGTCGCGAGATCGTACGGCGTCATGCCCTCGCCGGCCGCGGTCTGGATCATCTTCTGTCCGTGCTCGTCGGTGCCGGTGAGGAAGAACACGTCCTTGCCGTCGAGCCGCTGGAAGCGCGCCAGCGCATCGGTGGCGATCGCCTCATAGGCGTGGCCGATATGCGGCTGACCGTTCGGATAAGCGATCGCGGTCGTGATGTAGAAGACGTTGCCGCGGTCCGCGGCGGGCACCGGAGCGGAAGCGGCCGCGGGAGCCGCCGCTGCGGGTTTGGGCTGCTTCGGCGCGCGAACCTTTGCCGGTCTCGGCGCCTTCTCGGTAACGGGAGCCACCGACAGAGCGGGCTTCTTTGCCGCCGGTGCGACGGCTGCTGCGGCTGCTTTCTTCGGCGGAGTTTTGGCGGCCTTCGCAGCAGCCTTCTTGGCCGTGCTCTTGGCCGTCTTCTTCACAGTCTTCTTGACGGCCTTTTTGACGACCTTCTTCGCCGCCGATTTCCTGGCGCCCTTGGCTCCGGTCTTGGATTTGGACTTGGCGGCCTTCTTCGCTTTCCTGGCGACGCGCCCGGCCTTCTTGGCCGCGCGCGATTTCGCCGTGGCTTTGCTGGTCGCGCGAGCGGGCGATGCCTTTTTCGTCTTCTTGGCTTTTTTCGACGATTTCTTCTTAGCGGTCGCCACCACGGAATCCTTTGCAGATCGAAACGAGATTGTCGGGAGTGTCGTCAGACGGATGTGTTTTCAGCAGATGCGTTTAGGACGCGGTGTCTATCGGGTCGCATCCGCGAGCATCGAAAACACCGAGAAAACCAGCGGCTTGCGCTCCAGATTGTAGGCTTCGGTATCGCGCGCGGCGCGGACGATCTTTTCCCATACCTCCGCCAGCCGTGCAAGGCGCGGCAGATTGGCATTGGCGTCGCCCGTGCGCATGCGCTCGCTCATCCAGCGATCGATGCCGTCGATAAAAGCGGCGAGCGCGACGCGGTCGCTGGTGCCGAGCGCTTCGCCCAGCGCATGCAGCTCACGCGGATCGACGCTCGGAAGCGTCGCGAGCAGCGCGGCCGTGCGTTGCTGCAGTTTCAGCGCATCGCCGCCGAGCAGCGACAGCGCCCGCCCGACGCTGCCTTCGGATGCTGCGGCGGCTTCCGCCAGCGCCGGATCGTCGGCCTCGATATCGGTTGCGGCCGCGGCCGCGCCCACCACATCGTCCGCCTCCAGCGGCCGCAGCAGCAATTTGCGGCAGCGGGACAGAATGGTCGGCAGCACCCGTGACGGTGCGTGGCTGACCAGGAGGAAGAGCGACTGCTGTGGCGGCTCCTCGAGGATTTTCAGCAGTGCGTTCGCGGCGTTGGGATTGAGCTCGTCGACGGTATCGACAATGCAGACGCGCCAGCCGTCGACCGCAGCCGTCGAGCCGAAGAACGAGATGGTCTCGCGCGTCTCGTCGACGGTGATGACGGTCCGCATCACGCCGCGATCGTTGAGGCCGCGCTCCAGCACCAGCAGCCCGCCATGAGCGCCTGCCGCGACCTGCCGCGCTACGGGGTCGGCCGGATCGACCCGCAGCGTCGGCGCCTGCTGCACCTGGGACGATTTCGGATTGCGAAACGCCAGCACGAACCGCGCCATGCGGTAGGCCAGCGTCGCCTTGCCGATGCCCTGCGACCCGCCGATCAGCCAGGCGTGCGGAATTCGCCCGCTGCGATAGGCATCAAGCAAGGCGGTCTCCGCCTCGCGATGCCCGAACAAATCCGGCGTTTCGCGCGGATGGCGGGCGGCGCTCTCCTGTTCGACCTTGCGCGCGCTCATGCAGGATTGTCCGCCGTGAGCGCTGCGCGCAGATGTTCGCGCAGCGCGGCCCATATCCTGGCCGTGACCGTGTCCGGATCGGCTGTGGCGTCGATCAGCACGCAGCGCTCCGGATCCTCGGCCGCGATCCGGCGGTACGCGTCACGCAAATCCTGATGGAACTTGATGCCTTCGGCTTCGAAGCGATCGGCGGTGGCGTCGCCGCGTCGCGCGGCGGCGCGTTGCAGTCCGACCTCGACCGGCACATCGAGGATGAAGGTCAGATCGGGCTTGAGATCACCGATGGTCACGCGCTGCATGGCGTTGACGAGTTCGGGCGACACCTGCCCGAGCTGGCCCTGATAGGCACGCGTGGAATCGAAGAAGCGATCGCACAGCACCCAGATGCCCTGGTTGAGCGCCGGCAGGATCACGGTGCGGACATGGTCGTCGCGCGCGGCGGCAAACAACAGTGTCTCGGCCTCCGGCCCGAGCAGCTTGCCCATCCCCGACAGCACGAGGTGACGGATGATCTCCGCCCCTGGTGAGCCGCCGGGCTCGCGGGTCACGATCGCGCGCAGCTTGGCGGCATCGAGCCGTTCGGCGAGCTTGCGGATCTGGGTCGATTTGCCCGACCCCTCGCCGCCCTCAAAGGTGATGAAGCGACCGCGCAAGCTCGGCCGTTGGACTGCTGCTTCCGCCATGTCAGAGCTTCTCGACCCCTGCGCGGAACATGCCGATGACCAGCTCCTGGGCGCCGTCGAGCGCACGGCGCATCGTCGATCCGGTGCCGACGGCGTCCGCTGCGAAGACCGGAGCCTCCATCGCGACATTGGCGCCGCGCCACACCCGCACCACCCCGATCTTCTGGCCGGCGGTGATCGGCGCCTTGACCGGGCCGCTATAGATGATGCGCGCGAGCAGCTTGTCGTTGCCGTTCTTCGACACCATCACCTTGATCGGATCGGGGCTGACGAGCTTGACCGAGCGGCTCTCGCCGCCGAACACCCGGGCATAGCCGACCGGCTGATTGGCCGCGATCAGGATCCGGGTCTCGAAGCTGCGGAACCCCCATTCCAGCATCTTCTTGGCTTCGGTCGCGCGGTCCTCGGAATCCTCGAGGCCATTGACCACGACGATCAGCCGCGTGTCGTTCTGCACCGCCGAGCCGACCATGCCGTAGCCGCCTTCCTTGGTGTAGCCGGTCTTCAGGCCGTCGGCACCGGGCAATGCGTTCAGCAGCGGATTACGGTTCTGCTGGCGGATCTTGTTCCAGGTGAATTCCTTCTCGCCGAACAGCTTGTACCTGTCCGGGTAGGTCAGGATGATGTGGCGCGCCAGCGTTGCGAGCTCCCGGACCGTCATCTTGTTGGCCGGGTCGGGCAGCCCGTTGGAATTGCCGAAGGTCGACTTGGTCATGCCGAGCTCGCGGGCGCGCTTGGTCATGACGTCGGTCGCAAAGCTATGCTCGTTGCCGGCAATGCCTTCGGCGAGCGCGATGCAGGCGTCGTTGCCGCTCGGGATGATCGCGCCGTGCAGGAGATCGTCGACCGAGACCTTGCTGTTGATCGCCGCGAACATCGTCGAGGTGCCGGACGGCGCCCCGCCCCGTCGCCAGGCGTTCTCGCTGATCCGGTACTCGTCCGTGAGCTTGATGTCGCCCTTCTTGATGGCGTTGAACACCACCTCGGCCGTCATCAGCTTCATCATGCTGGAGGGCGCGCGCAATTCGTCGGCGTTCTTCTCGAACAGCACGCTGCCGCTACTGGCCTCGACCAGGATCGCGGTCGGCGCATCGCCGTCGAACCCGCCCTCTTCCTTCTTGGCGCCCTGGACGCTGTTGTTGGCGGCATAGACCATTCCGCCGCAACCGATCGCCAGCGCGACCGCGGCCGCGACCAGGCCGCGCCAGCAACGCCCGGCGCGAGCTGACAACGTGCGGGGAACTGCGGTCTGGGCTGCCATCGGCGATGTCCTGAAAGACTGCGTTCTAACAGCTGGAAGTATCGCAAACAACTGAGGTTTCTGCGCTTGTGCACGGCCGGCCGGATTGCCGGTTGCGTTGAACGTCCGTATCCTTGGAACCAGCTAACGTCAGCAGAACCGGCAAACAAGGCGGAAACGCGAATGTCATCCTCCCGCACCATCTCCGCCAACGGCATCGACATGTTCGTGCGCGAGGCCGGGCAAGGCCCGCTGGTCGTGCTCTGTCATGGCTGGCCGGAACTGTCCTATTCATGGCGGCACCAGATCACAGCGCTGGCCGCGGCAGGCTTTCGGGTCGTCGCGCCTGACATGCGCGGCTTCGGCCGCACCGGCGCGCCGGCCGAGGTCGGCGCCTACACGATCTTCGATACGGTCGGAGACATGGTGGCGCTGGTTGCTGCGCTCGGCGAGACACGCGCGATGGTCGTCGGCCATGACTGGGGCGCGCCGGTGGCCTGGCACGCGGCCCTGTTCCGTCCCGACATCTTCACGAAGGTCGCCGGCCTCAGCGTGCCGCCGCCGTTCCGCGGCCGTGGTCGCCCGCTCGAGACCCTGCGCGACAGCGGCATCACCAATTTCTATTGGCAGTACTTCCAGCCGCCTGGCGTGGCCGAGGCCGAGTTCGAGCGCGACATCGCCCACACCATGCGGCTGGTGCTCGGGCGTGGCGTCTCCGATCCAAGCTCGATGTTCGTCGACGAGGCCAAGGGCTTCCTCGGCAAGCTGCCGGCCGGAATGCCGTTGCCGGCCTGGCTGACCGAGGCCGACATTGCCGAATTCGCCGAAGGCTATCGGCACTCCGGCTTTCGCGGCGGCCTCAACTGGTACCGCAATCTCGACCGCAACTGGGAGCTGACCGCGCCCTGGCAGGACGCGCAGATCCATCAGCCGTCGCTGTTCATCGCCGGCTCGAATGATTCGGTGATCACCGGGTTGATCGGCGCCAAGCGGGTCGCGGACATGGAGCGCGTGCTGCCGAACCTCAAGCAGAAGCTGATCATCGAGGGCGCCGGCCACTGGATCCAGCAGGAGCGCCCTGACGAGGTCAACGCGGCGCTGATCGCGTTTCTTAAATGATCAGGCCAACAGCCTGATCTGTAAGCGCATGGCTCAGTAGAGGCCGCGCCCGCTCAGGACTTCGGCCGGTCCGCGCGCGTCGATCGGGACATAGCCGGCCGCCGGGCTCGGGCTTGCGGCGTAGCGCGCGTCACCCTCATAGGAGACTTCGCGCGGATTGTTCGTGGCGCGGCGGTGCGACCGGCTCGATGCCGACATTTCCGAGGTCGCGCTCACCGAGGCGTAGTCGGCCTGGGTGTTGCCGAGGCTGTAGGGCCGCCCCTCAGGCAACGGAACGTCGCCACGGACCCGGCCCCCCGAGGAGGACGACATCTCCGGCACGAACGGCCGTGCGGAGGCGACCCGGACCATCGACGGGGACGGCGCGGGAGTACCGGTGCGCAAGGTCGCCATCAGCTGGCGGTCGTCGGACCCTTCGAGCGGCGCCCGCCCGACATATTCGACGCGGACGCGAGCCACGCCATTGCCTTTGAATTCAAGCAGTTCTGCGGCTTTGTTCGAGACGTCTATGAGGCGATTGCCGTGGTACGGGCCGCGGTCATTGACCCGAACGACGAGCGACCTGCCATTGCTCAGATTGGTGACGCGGGCGTAGCTCGGCATCGGCAAGGTCGGATGGGCGGCCGTGAGCGAGCCCATGTCGAACACCTCGCCATTGGCGGTCAGGCGGCCATGGAAGTCGTCGCCGTACCAGGACGCCATGCCCTCGGCGCGGTAGTTCTCATTCTCCTCCGGCACATAGGTGCGGCCGGCGACGACATACGGCTTGCCGATGCGATAGGTGCCGCCGCCTTTCGGCACGGGATCACCCAGCGCCACCACGCGCGGGCTCGACGACACCCCGTATTTGGGGTCGACCCGGCTGGCGAACTTGTTCGAGGAGGCACAATTGGCGAGGACGAGGCAGGTCGCCACCGCAACGGCGCCGCGCGCCGTCCGGATCATCGAATCTGGCCGTCTAATCCCCATCTGCCCCAAGTACCATTCTGCCGGACCTGCGCCTACTCCGAGACGTCGAAGTCCCTTGCCGTCGCTGTGCGGCCCACCTCCGCACCAGAGCGTGACGATATCGCAACCGGAACACGGCGGAAATGGGGAGAGCCGGCTGGCGGTGGCGTCTTGGTGAATGGTCTGTTGCGCCGCCTCCGTCGTTCTACTGACCTTCGCCCCCGCCAACTCCCCTCGCCTGTCCCGCGATCAGACACACTGTTGCAGCAAATCATCAGTCTGGGGGCATCTTGGATTCCAACAATTGAATCTTTTTGACTGTGCAAGGCTGCAATCGTTTTCTCGTCCGCGTGGGGCGCAAAGGAAGTTTGCGATGATCGAGACGGTTACAGCGGTGATGGGCCTGGTGAGTGCGGCGATCTTCTTGGCGCACGCCGTGGAAGGCTATCGGTACCGGGCCTGACAGTCCGTTGAAGGCGGAAAGACGCGTCACCTCTTTCCAGGAGTGAATGTTCGGAAAGCTTTAATCAATTCGGATGAGCATCGATTGAAGGTAGGTGTGTCATGCGTAATCACGATTTGGTCTCCGACGGATTTCTGACCCTGACCGCAGCAAGCCTCGTGCTGCTGTGCTCGAGCCTGCTGGCGTTCGCTTTCGGCTGAACGTTTTTGAGATCTCGGGCGCCACCGAGACCCGTGCGACATGCATCGGTTACCCCTACTCATTCCCCGCCAATCGGGTTGCGGCAGACGCGCCGTCTTCTCCCCGTCCCACTCGTGACGCATCCTCGGCTTTTCCAGAAGAGGATGTACGGATGACCGGCAGTGTCAGGGAGGGAACGTCCGCCCTTCTCGTCAGCACAGATGGCCGGCTGCTGATGCAACGGCGCGACGACCTCCCGCATGTTACCGATCGCGGAAAGATCAGCCTGTTTGGCGGACGGCGGGAAGGCGCCGAGACCTTCCTCGAATGTGTGGTGCGCGAGATCCACGAGGAGATCGGCTACTACTTGCCGCCCGAGCGTTTCGAGTTGATCGGCCGCTATTCCGGTCCCGATCATGCAACGCCAAACGGCACGCTTCGCGGCGAGGTGTTCCTCGCGCGCGACGTGCCCATCGACCAATTGACGGTGACCGAAGGCCGCCTCGAGATCGTCGCCATCGACGACCTCGAACGCATCAGCGACATGCTCGCGCGCCCGGCTACGTTTGCGCTGGAGATCTTTCTGAAGCGCGAACCGATGACCTGAGCGCTGAAACCAGTGCGCGGATGTGATCGTCGATCATGGCCAACGCGACTGACGGATGAGCAAAGTCGATATCGTCCACGTGCCAGTAAGTCACCCTGTCGGCGACCTCCGGGAACCGGCGCTCGATCAGCGGACGGTGCTCGGCCTCCTTGAGCGCGATCACGAGGTCGGCGTCGTCGAAGTCGGCCAATGAACAGGGCTGCGGAAAGCGCGCTGCGCCTTCCGGCACGATGCCGCTCGCGCGAAGACGATCGTCGGTGAAGACTGACATGGGCCCGACATTGTCGGGCGATCCCCGCTCGGCCGCGCCTCTGGAAGATGCGCGCCACGCCAGTTGTTCGGCTCTTGCAAGATGATTGAACAGTTCCTCGGCGTATCGACTGCGATAGTAGTTGCCGGTGCAGAGAAAGAGGACACGCTTCATGGGCGTCATGATGGCCAATGTAGGCCCTCGCGGTCAACGGCGTTGCGAGCATGGGCCCTTGCTAATCCTCATCCCTGCCCGTCCCGTTGAGTTGGGTGCCAATTGCGGTTCCAATTTTGAGCGGCGGGCGGCAACCGAAAACGGCCTCAGCGTGGGGTTGCTGAGGCCGTCATTCCATCTGCCGGGGGCGCGGGCGCCAGTGAGCAGGCCGCCTCAGGTTCAGCAGATCGCGCCGGTACATCCGCGGCAGCCTGAATTGTACTCGACGTCGCAGCGCACTTGCCGAGATCTCACGGGGTACCCCACAGGGCGCATCCGGAAATTGGGGTTCGTTAGCAAATCAACAACCCCATTGGCGCAGGCTTCTCTGAGGGACGGGACCGTTGGGGACGCAGCACGGTCACGTTTCGGAGGAGCTGGCGCGCCGGCCCTGAGCCGTCGGCTCCTCTTTTTGACCTTATGTGAGTTAGGCAACAGCCGACACTCCGTGTACCTGCTAAGGAATTGGCATTGGGAATTTCAGGGCCCAAGCGCTGGGAATGACAGGGCGCCGCCGGGACAAACCATTTCGGTCCCGGCGGCTTAGTCTCCTTCGGAGATTGGGCACTGTCGCTTTAGGCTGGCGTCATTCGAGCGGTAGAGAAAGCGCCGGCAGCGGCTTATTGCCCTGCTCGCAGCCTGTTCGCCCCTTCAGCGGTAGAACCGGCGTCGAGGCATCCGGGGCAGTCCGGCCCATGAACTGGGTCAGATTAACGCCCGATGACCACTCCACATAACCAACAGCCGCAAAGGCAACCGCTCCCACGATGACAATACTGGGAACTGAAGCCGCGGCTGCTGACGACAAGCTTTGGCTGCTGAAATACGGCATCACAATTCTCCGACACCGAGCTGCCACCCGCCCGTGCGTTAGGCCAGCTCGCGATTATCGAGTGTGAACGGCCTCACATTTCACGGACACTTGATGCCGAGACCAGGACCGCCGACGCCGGTTCGCGCCCGGCGGGCCGATTTCGCTAATTCAGATTCAGGCCGTGGCCCAGTCGGGCAGACGATCTGGAAGTGGCTTGTCGAGTAGGCCCGCCGCGCCTTCGATAGCGCCTCGGCGTACTCGACGTTCCATTCCATTCGAAATGAAGGACCGTTGAGGCGATGGCTCGCATTCCCTCGGCAGTATTGGGGCGCATTGCGATCATTCGAGCGATTGATCGCAGCTGATCCACGGCGTCGTTAAATGCATCTTCGGCCGCGGCCTGGCCTGCTGCTCGTCAGCCCCGAGCATTTGAGCCGACGGGCACGCCTAAAATTTGCGTCCGGACGATTCCATTTTTTTGCATTCCCCGCTGACTGTGAGGGATTTCCCTTCCGACCTCAGCGTTTTGGTAGCTTTGCCTGACTGTCGGGAAATAATGATCGAAAGCGAAGCTGCGCTATCCTTTCCACCGATAGTAATTTTTGTCGGACCATCGAAGGAGAAGGAATCTTCGTTCACTCTCCAACCTCCTGCTGTATCGATATAGTACTGGAGGGTCGATGCGGCCATGTTCCAATCACCCGTTGAAGCTCGCGGAAAATCGCACTCCAATGCTGCGACCACAGTTTGCGCGTGACCTTCCAGGGTCAACGCTCCCAAGGCCAGCAGCGATAAAAATCCAATCCGTATGACTTGCACGTAAAAACTCCTCGTGGCGCTCATCGCATATCGATTGGCGATCTCACCAAAGCTGCATTTTAGCCTATTCTCCTCACCCGAAAGTCCCGTGTTTCTACGGCCATCGTCGCCATTTCGCAAAGCGCGGAACGCTTATCTTCGAGCCGTGCTCAAACGAAGGCCTCTCGAGACCCGTCCGAAAGCGCTCGGCAATTTGCCGCCGATATGCGGGCGTTCCACGCCGGGCGCGACCGATGAAGCGTGACGAGTTAGCGGCTAATACCCGGGCATCCTCCTGCAATATATGCCTAAAGGCACGACGCTCCGGCTTGCCGATGTCATCGAGCTGTTCAAGCTGATGCGATCACAGTCCCAAAGACAATGACTGACGGGAAACTTTGTCCTTGATAGCAGCCTGCGGTTGACTCAGAATCTCGGAAGAAGATCACCGGGAGCAAGACTACGATGGCAACCATCGGCACCGTGACTTTTCTCGTAATTGTGGGCATTCCGATCGCGCTGATCATTGCCGCCCGTTTCAGCGTGCGCGCGGCCTATCAGAAGCAAATGACAGACAACGCGATGCGCTCCATGGGCAACCAGAGCACATGAAACTTGTCTGGGCGGTCGCAGTTTCGCTCATGCCTTGCGTACTTGCCGCGAATGCCAATGCCCAAAACTGTTTCACCGGCCCCATCAAAACGAAGGACGGCTCTTTGCAGACTTGGACTGTCGTCAATCGCTGTGGCGCACCGGTAACGATGCAATATTCGCTAAAGCGACCCGACGGCAACAGCACAAAAAGCGCAGTCGTCCCAGCCTGCAGCAGACAGCGAATCATTCAGACTTTCGAGGCAGATCAGATCGAATTTCTAGGCACAGCCTATGGTGTAGGCTGGGAGAAGATATGCCCATCATCGAACGATGAGATTCGTTTCGAGAAACGACTAGAGAAATCAATCAATGGAGCGGATCAAATCCCCTTTCCGTCCATGAGCCCTCCACCCCTAGCCGGCCCCAAGCCAATAGGCCCTGCGGGGCGGAAATCCATTCCCTAACAAGCCGCCGTTGGCGACTCCCTCGAAAGGGTACCCGGCGAGGCTCCGGCTTGCTGATGCCTTCCAGCACAGAGCAGACCATGGCGGTCGAAGTCCTGCGCCGTTGGCGCGCGGCCCAGGCTGAGGAATTGCTTCGCCTTTGAGTTGGACCGCCGAGCTTCACGTCGTCACCCAGCGGACGACAGCCGGCTCCAGCCGCAAAGCCTGACGCACGTCGTGTCCGACTTCCTGAGGGGATGGGACGTCACCCTGCATAGCCTACGGCACAGACACGCCAGCCACATGCTGGCATCCAACATCCACCCCAAGGTGGTGCAGAAACGGCTCGGACATTCGTCCGTCGCGATCACGATGGATCTCAGCCACCTGATGCCGAATATGCAGGATGAAGCTGCCCCGGCGGTTGACGGGGTACTGCGCGCGGCCATAAACAAGCGCGCCGACGACGTTGGGTAGCAAGACGGTAGCAAAGTCCTAGCTTTGTTCTCACCTGCCAGCTAGAAACCTCAACGATTACAAGGCCTGGAAGGGTGGCCGAGTGGTTTAAGGCACCGGTCTTGAAATACGCATGGGCGTGTTTCGGTCTATCACTTCACATACCATCGGGTTCGTGATTTCAGTCGCTTAGGTGCCTGCCTTACCTCCCGTCATACTGCCCTGTACCGCCCTGTTCGCCTTTGTTTGGGTCCAAGCTTGGGCCCAAAATGAAAATGCCCGGGACTTAGCCCGGGCATCATCAAAAGCACGTCCCTGCCCCCGATCAGTTCACCGTCCCGCGGTGCGGGATGGCCGCAAGGGGAATGTGGTCGAGGTCATTGCCTTCCGCCTGCTCGATAGCAAGCACCGCGTCGACCGCGAAGGCGAAGTTTCCGGCGACCGAAGCGCAGGGCATTTCTAGCACTGCCCGGTCCTCCCATGCGGCCCCGTTCTCGACCGCGAAGTACATCCGGACCATGCCGTGGCCCATCGGTTCGACCTTCCTGATCGTGGTGGCGAGCTGCGGCGCGCACCGGCGGGTTGCGGTCCTCATGTCTGTCCTCCCACCGCCAGCGCGCCCTGGATCGTGGCGAGAAGCGTTTCAATCCTGCACTCGTCTCTCAGCTGGAACTCAATTCCGTCGATCTCCTCCACCAGGTAGGAAAGCAACGCATACAGCCCGGCGGTCGACGTTGGGACGGTCGAAAGCAGGCGATCGAGCGCCTCGCAATCGGCCTTATACGCGGCATCAGCGACATTCTCGGCCTCACCGAAGACCTCCGCATACCGGCTCAAGGCCGTATCCAGATCGGCGTGCGCCTCTGCGCGCTGCCGATCCGTGGCGCCGGTGTTTTTGTCGATTTGAGCGTGGGTGTGGACGGTGACCGGGCGGCCGTCCCACATGATCACGACAAAGGGGCTAAGGCCGATGCCTTCGTCGATCAGGATCTGCTCCCGGCGACATTGCTCCTCCGCGGCCTCTCGCGAGACCTTTGCCGCCTCGCGGTGAGCCTTAATCAGGGCGAAGATGGGATCGGCGCCCTGTGCTGCGGCGACTGCGGTGGTGGGGACAATAGCGGCGACGGCCGCCCCGGCGAGAAACCGCCGTCTCGATGTGGTATTTGTGGTCTTAGCCTGTGACATGGATCAAGCTCCAAGTTGTGGGTCAGAGCCGGGAGCGAGGTTGCCGCCTTGCCCCGGCTTGCTTTTACGATTATCTTTTATTCATGGCAAAGTCAATAAAAGATAATCGTAAAATAGCACGAGGCCGCCCGGCTACCGGGACCGCGCCAATGGTCGGCGTTCGCATGCCAGAAGAGCTGCAGGCCGAAGTCCGAGCCTGGGCGAAACACCGGCCAGACAGTCCCAAGCTCGCGACCGCCGTCAGGCAACTTGTCGAGATCGGGCTGAAGGCGAAAAATTGATCAGGTCGCGCTTTCTAAATCGGAGTGCTTGCCCGGACTGAGCGACAAGGCGGTTTGCAAATGACCTTACTCTTAATCGCGTCGAATGCTCGTTACGGAATGATGTTTGCCGACTGCCGCATCAGCGGTGACGACGGGATACTTGAAGACGATCACGCCAAGATTGCCCAGCTAGAGTTGGCGAATGTTCGCCTTCTCTTTGCCTATACCGGGCTAACTTACACGCTCGATCATCAATTTCGAACAGATCATTTTCTGGCGAGCGCTATCAACGAATATCTGCAACCTGACGTGACCGCTGAGCACGCGCTCCAGGTAATAGGCGCCCGACTTACGCAGATATTTCAGTCGTCACCAGCGATCCTCGCACTTCGACCTGCCCACCGCCGGTTGACGGTCTATTTTGTGGGATTTGAAGGCGGCCAGCCGCTTATCGGAACGCTCTCGAACTTCGAGAACCTTGACGGTACCGGAGAAAGATTGCGCGACACGTTCTGGCGTAGAATGATCAGGCCAACGGTCGACGCCCCGATCGCAATGGCATCCGGCAATATCAATTCAGTGCAGATCGGAGATGTTGACGCGCTGAGACTCCTAATGCGCGACGAAAAGCCGTTGCATGCCGTTGTCGCCAAGGCCACCGAGATTCTTGATGCGGCCGCCCACGATCCTAGGTCTAAAAACACGATTGGGGCCAACGTCCTTTACGGTTTGATAATGGCTGACGAAAAACAAGCTTCTCGATGCGAATTCGTTTGCAATACAGGCGGACAGCTCACGCCCGTGATACCCATCATCAAGCCACAACAAAGTATCATCGCATTTAAAATGGCGCTTCATTCAGTGGAGCCGACTCCGCCAAAGCAGCGTCCAAACGAGCGATGCTCCTGCGGAAGCGGCAAAAAGTACAAAAAATGTCACGGCCGAGATCAGAGGCTATAGTCAACACGCACGGGTTATTAGCTTCATCGTAACTAGCCGCGCGGCGCGCCATTAAGATTTTGGGCAAACTGCGCTTCATTTCCGCAGCTATTCTGACTCGATCCTAACACGGCACAGACGCGATTCAGGATTCGGCTCCGCGTGCGCAATTCTGCGCAAGGAGCGATCACATGACGAGCCCACAAATTGCCGAGACGAGGCACTGCCGTAGGTGCGAGTTGGATCTTCCAGCAGCCTCCTTCAATCGCGGCAAACGACTGGAACTGCAGACCATGTGTAAGGCATGCATGGCGGAGATATGCAACGGTCATGTCTTCACGATGAATCCAACTGAGGCTGCGTCCTTTATGGCTCGTCTCGAGGCCGGCGAAGCGCTTCGAACGATCACTGGCGGATTTGGCAATTCTCCAATCTGCTCAAAGAAAGCGTTCGCAAAACACTGTGAGTTGCATCCCGAGTGGGGCAACGAGGCGAAGATGTTGGCGGAGCAGAATCGGATAGGCCGCATCCAGGCCGGCACCCGAAAGAGGATGACAAACCGTACCGCATGCCGCAATGGGCACCCTCTCACGGCGGAAAACATTGCGCTCATGCAGCAGACCGGAACGTGGGATCACCGACGGTGCGAGCAATGCGTTAAAGAATGGCGCGGCGTGGGGCGCTTCATCGCTGAGGACACAACTGAAGATCCACCGGAATTAGATGGCTTCCTAGAACTGTCCGGACAGCAGGACCTGACGCCCAACGACGTCGCGGAGATCGAAAGGTGGCTTCGCCTGGGTGTGTCACTGCGCAAGCTCCTCAGTTGGGGAAGCTTGGGCCGCTTAACGCGATATAGGAATGCGAACGCCTCTTGGGATGCTGAATTCAAGCCGATTATCATCGCCAACGCAAAGCGCGCTGTCTCGATCGCTGCGCGCAAGATGTGGAAGGCAGCCAATGTCACCCACTGCAAAAGGGGGCATCCGCTCACACCAGAGACCACGTATCTCCATGCCAAGCTGGGTACCCGACAATGCCGCGCATGCGTCAGGATCAGAACGGGCGCCCCCGTCACCGAAACGCAGATCAGGAACGTTGAGCGAGCCTTCCTGACGGGCATGAAGATAGCAGATGTTACCAAGCCCCGCGACGGTAAGCGCTCAATCATTTCCGCCGAGCAGTTGCGAGCACTCCGTCTCACACGACCAGACGTCAACGAACGCCTACTCCGTAGTATCCGCCACCCGGCAAGTCTGCGGACCCTCCAAAGTTCAATCGGTTTGGCGCCTGTGCGAAGCATTGCGCTTGTGCTGGAGGTGACTAGTCAGATCTCGAACGATATCCCGCTCTACGAGCCTCAACCGGGCGACTATGAATGGCTTCTTGGTCTGACGCCGCGCTATCTGCAGAAGCACGATCGCGACGAGATCGTGAGCGATCTCTGGATCGAACTAACTGAACGTCGGCTGCGACGAGAGGACGTTCCAGCCAGAGCGAAGGATCTCATCAAAAAGCACAACAAGGAAAACCCCAGCCGTGCTTACGGGGACATCCGCAGCCCGTTATCGCTCGACGCGCCGGCCTACCTAGACGGCACATTGCTCCGCGGCGAGACCGTGTCGGAAAGCTTGTGGGAGCGGCTGTAGCCAACGGATTTCCCAGCGCTGCGACGGAGGTTCGCTTCCTTCGGGCAGCGCTGGGGACAGGCACAGTTGTCGCTGAGGGAGCGACGGGGACTAGAAGGCCGAAGCCAAGAGGGCAGACAGCTACTTGACCTTTCCTGCCCCACCGGAAAGGAAGCCCACGACAAATCCAATTATCGTGCGAGTGGTGTCCTTACCAAAAGTGACTTTTGTTCCGTTCGTAGCAAACATGGTCAGGCCCCAGGAGCAAAGCAAGCTTATGCCCATCAAGACGCCCACGTACCACTCGAAGAGTTCTCTCGATGTAAGAGAAGTGGTTTGCGACGATCGCTCTTGTGCCTGCGCGGCAGTTGCAAACCACTGGTCAATGCCCAGATGAATAGATCCCGCGATAAGCATGTAAATGCCGCCGAATAAAGCGAGCATCGAAACGATCAATTCGGGCTTGTTATTTTTTGCCAAGTACTTCCACCGGTCGAGTGGTGGGAGCGTCGCCAACACGTCATCTTCATCTTCTACTGCGACAGGAACCTGCACCTCTGCAGTTCGACTGATTGTCGTGGAACGAGAAATATAGACTCTCGGAGTCGAGGCCTCAGTCAAGGGAGATGAAGTGAACGCCGAGGATGACGTAGGCTTTGTAAGGCTAACTTGGGACATTACTTGCTTCTCGATCTAATAAGCTCGGCGACAGCTTGTCCCTCGACTATGCGCTCAGCTAGCCAGTCTCGAAGAGCGATTGCTGCGTCCAAGGACATCACCAAATCAGCTTCCAGTTCTCTGAAGACGCCTGTGCGGGCTACGCGCTTGTCCGCGACCTCCTCACCAAGTCGTCCTTGGTGCGATATGAAAACTGCCTTTTTTGGGATTGGCGCGCGTTCACTATAAACTGCCATATGCACGTAATTTCCGCCCGGGGCTAAACTTCCAGCAGCTCCGTCGACATGAATTACGCGGAAATAATTGGATTTCTCGAAATGAAACTCAATTTCGCCATCCTCTGGCTCAATCGACACCATTATCGCCCTTCCCCGAATATCGTGTGCTGATTACCATCGGTTGCAGCCGGTGAGAAGCAAAACTATCGATCTAGGGCTCCGACTAAAGCGCCGAATTCGTTGATTCTCGCAACAGCGAAATGTGGATATTCTCGATCTGTTCACCTCAGACGATAGTCTTTTCGACCCACCTATGGACCTCTTCCTCCGCCCCACCGTAATAGCCGGCGACCGCCATGGCTGAGCCCAAAATCACCCTGGGCGAGATGCGCCAGTCCGGCGCCCGCGGCCTGCTGGTCTACTGCTCCGACCACCGCTGCAGCCACTCCGTCGAGCTGCCGCCGGGAAAGGTGGATCAATGGCCGGATCGCGTCCGCCTCTCCGACCTAGAACCCCACTTCACCTGCATGGCTTGCGGCAGGCGTGGCGCCGATGTACGGCCGCACTTCCCGCAGACGAGGATGGGGACGCACTAACCCAAGAAACGCGTCCTTAGGAACGCTGACTGAACTAGGTTGTTGAGAGGCATTATGGCGCCTCCCGTCACCGTTTATTTCACCTGTATCGGCTGCGGCATCGTCTATTCAGCGAGCCAAGAACGCAGCGCAACCCATACGAATACTTCCGGGGCCTTCGATTGCTGGCAATGCGGAAAGCTTGTTCACCACTGGGCTGGGCTCTACGACTATAACGAATGGAGAATCGCCTACGTGCTGCCCAAGCAACCCAAAGTGAAAAATGAAATACGCGGGTGATCGCCCCTACTCCGTCCCCGAAAAGGCCGCGCGCCGGATCATGGAGCACGCCCGCGCGTTCGAGCCGATCCAGGACGGCCGGATCTACATCGAGAAGATCAACTATCCGATGCTCTACCAGGACAAGGCGACGCCGGCCGAGTATTGGGCCGGCTTGGAGTACGCCAAGGATCAGGGCTGGCTCGAGTACCACGAGAGCGGGACGTTCGTGAGGATGCTCCAGCCGGGCAAAGACCTGTTCGCCTGACCGAGGGCCGCAGGCCTTTCTCAGTTGAGCCTATCGCCGCTGCCGCTCTGACACGATGTACCAATATCCGGTCCCAACCGCGGCGGCCGCACTGAGCACTCCGACGATTGCGACGATCCCTTCCGCCAGCTCCATACGGGCCTCATCAAACCACCAGAGCTTAGAAGACAAAGTCAAGCACCAGCACCGCGCCGACGACGCTCAGAACTACGATGATGAGAATCCAATCACCTCGGCGTTCTTCCGTCATGGGTCCGCCTAGAAAAGGAACGGCCCCAGCGCCCCGGGGAGAGCGCTGAGGCCGATGGTCGTCCCACTCCTCAACCCGACCGAGATCGCAACGCTGAAAATTGCTACTTGTTCCGGAAAAGAAACAGCCCCAGCGAGGGGACAGCTGGGGCCAAGTTTGTAGCTGGGCGTCTCAGTGCCTGTAGCGGTGCGGCACCGAACAGGGCGACCAATGCCCCTGCCTGCGCTTCGTTCCTACTCATGAAAAAGGACCCCAGCATCCGGATCATGCTGGGGCCAATCTGGATCGAACCGCTGTTCACCGAGTAGCAGCGACCGTCGTAACTAGGGCTGAAAAAATAGGAGATGAAAATCACCTGCCCGTTGTTGCTCGGATCATCGCAAACGACGCGCCCGTCCGAAAATAACCCGTGTGAATCCTGAGACGATTTCCGCTTATTCCCGAAACCTTGACGCCGCCGTCGAAGCGAGTTTGAATTCATTCCTCGGCTCTCTCCAGGCCGAGAACCCCTACCGTGCAAGGCGAGGCCCCGTAGAACCCCACATCGGGGCCTCCACTGCGGATTCGTAAATCGGCCCTGGATACCTATCTTCCAGGCATGCCGATAACCCTAAAGCAGCTCGAAATCCCGCCGGATGTCGCACGGCAGTTCGCCGCGAAGATGCTGGCGTTCCACGCCGAGTACAGCCCGCTCAAGCGCGACGAGATTGCCTCGGACACCAGGCACCTCCTGCTCCAGCACATGCCGAAGGGCGCTAAGCTCCGACTGGCGGACGTCCTCGACCTGTTCGAGTTAATGCGATGACCGAGCCAGCATGCATCCTCTGTGACGACACCGGTTGGGTCTGTGAGAACCACCAGGACCAACCGTGGACCGGCAACCACGCTTGCAGATGCGGCGGCGCTGGCGCACCCTGTCCGAAGTGCAATAGGCCAAAACCGGAAGATGGATTTCCGCGGCTGCCCCGAGGGTTTCGAAGCATGTTCAGCAGGCGCGACCGCCAACGCCGATGAAACGAGGACTCGCAATATTCGCTGGAGCGCTAGGATCGTTGTTCCTCGCATTCGCGGCGCTCGATTATGCGCCGTCGCTTTTTGGCTGTCACATCAAGGGAAATCTAAGTGCGGCCGGCGAGCGGATCTATCATCTCCCAGGGCAGATATACTATTCGCAGACGCGCATTAATTGGTTCCGCGGTGAGCGCTGGTTCTGCACAGAGGAAGGTGCGATTGCGGCCGGATGGCGCAAGGCGCGGATTTAGATGGGCATGTCTTCACCGCGTCCCTGAAAAAGCTACGCCGCCGGGCTCGAAATGAGCTGTCCCGACGGCGCCTGAAACTGGGCCCCTGAAATCCCCCAGCGCGGGTCTGATCTAGCAGTCAGCCTGGCGGCCGGTTTGTGAACCAGTTCACACTCAGCGCCCCGTAAGATCACGGGACTGATGCTGTATACGCGCCAACGGCGTGACAGCCTCTTGCGATCGCCTTTCGGTTGCACGATCATCCGAGCTTTTTAGGGGGGCGATTTTGAGCGGCATATTCAGTCGTCTTTATACTCCGGAAGGCCAGAAGGCTTTTCGTGAAGAGCG
The DNA here is from genome assembly GCF_020194035.1 of Bradyrhizobium sp. BRP56. Classification (NCBI taxonomy): domain Bacteria; kingdom Pseudomonadati; phylum Pseudomonadota; class Alphaproteobacteria; order Hyphomicrobiales; family Nitrobacteraceae; genus Bradyrhizobium; species Bradyrhizobium sp. BRP56. The sequence goes on along the minus strand of NZ_JADYVV010000037.1, from coordinate 31,504 downwards.
TCAACGCAAGATCGATGAACTTACATCAATGTTGGCCAGACAATTACCTCCCGACAAGAGAACCGAAATCGAAGTTGAACTTGCCAAGGTAAGAGCCACTGGCCTCGGGTACATTCCACCCACCAAACCGGGTCCCGAAATGATCGGGTCCTTTACCAAAGACCAGATGTTGGAGATCCTCGCCCGTCAGACCGAGGCAGGAAGCGCCCTGGTGACCGCCGGTCTTGTTGAAGACTGGCTTGAGAAACTGCTGCTCGCCGCAGGCCGCGAACTTTCAAACAAAGACGCGGAGCGCATTTTTCAAGGGATGGGTGCACTCAGCTCATTTTCGGCGAAGATCGAGATCACATACCTTTTCCACTTGATCGAGAAGGCTGTGCGCAACGATTTGCGTGTGATCAAGAGTATCCGAAATAATTTCGCTCATACCACACGCTTCGTGAACTTTGGAACGGAACACATCGCGACCGACTGCCGCCGCCTCTCGACCTGGAATCAAGGTGCTAGCAATCAGCAATGCTACCAAGACGCGGCCTTTGATTGCATCAAGGCGATCAAGAGTAAATTGGACGCGTTGATGTACGCGAACGCCCTCAAAGAAGAACCAACCGTGGGGTTGTCAAAATGAGCGCATCGGCAATTGCGGGAGTGCTCCTTCTTATCATTATCGCCTGCATTCTCTTCCTCGCTGTGGAGAGGCGCGACAAACAACTGAAGCAGGATGCCCCCAGTTATAGTGCGCCGCCGCGGATTGCGGTGGTCGAGGTGCAATCGAAATTGACTGGCGGCGGCCAGTTCTGCGTCGTGATGCTCGCGCTCACTATCCTAGTGTCAGCCTCGCTTTACCACGAAGCGACGACCGTGTTTCTGCAAATCCACGCTGGCATCGCGATGATAGCGGGAACCTTGTTGTTTGGTCTCGGCATAGCTCTATGTCGAAAGACAACCTACACGGTCTTCGATGCCAAGCCCGTCGCTATGCCTCCTCCGATGCCGCCCGAGCAGCCGCTGCACAGCTGGTCGCGAAACTGATGCTGAATACGATCGGTCGCCGCACCGCGATCTGCATGCTGGTGCTGCTCGCCGTAGCAATCTGTTGGGTGATGATGCGTTAAGGCAACCCTGTGAATGTCACGTCAGCAGCTATCTTCGGCGGGTCCTTGCCAAACGTCAAACCGCGGATCTTAGTATCACCAGCCGTGACAACGACGTCGGATTTCCATGCGGGCGGCGCTCCGTAAACGTTATCGGTGCCCTTCTTGTCGACCCTATATGCGATCGTTTCCCAGCCCGTCGTGACGTAGATGATATCGTCGATACCAGAAGGCCACTCATTGTTTCCACTGGTCGGATAGCACTGAACCATAGCGTTTTTCACGCCAGGTCGCGGATTGGTCAAATGCGGCTTGTACCGAATATTGAAATTGATTGTCGTCGGCTTCCCGACTGACCGAATTTGCGCGTACCAGAGAAATGGATCAGCCGGCAGAAAGCGATCATCGAGAAAATCGAGTTGCGCCATCGCTTGTACGTAGTTGAACCAGTTTTCCTTCACGGAATCCTTCTTCGGACAGACGAGAATGCGCACCCGTTCGGGCCCGATCGGATTGTCTAGAGACGTAGTTCTGAGTGTGCAGAACTTTTTCCCGGCGTTCGCGGAGCACTCAATTAGGGTGCCAGCCAAGGGCTCGGCGAACGGCACGCTGGTGAAGGACTGGCTCTCTTTGTCGATCACCTTCACGTTTTCCAGATTGGAAACAGCGTAATCGAATCCGCTAGCCATGATGATAACGTAGACACGAGGAGTGAATTGCACGTTGACGATGTTTTGAAACGGATCGAGCCGGTATGGCGGGTTGAAGCCATTCTGACCGGCGACCTTGCCCTTCGGAAGATCGCTCTCGTCGATCAGATACTGGTTGAGCAGTTTGGTCTGTCCGCCAATGCCGCTGACGTCACCGGTATTGCCCTTGTGTTTTAGGTACGTGATGATTTCCTGCTCGATGTACTGTTCGTCGTCTTTGTCGTCATTGTTTGTTTTCTTCTCGTAGTCCTCGCTTTGAACGACGTGCGCGTCGTGGCCGGCATCAAATGAAGCCTGTGCAGCATCATCGATATTGGAGTCGTGATGTATGATTTTGCGAACTTCAACGACCCGCTCAGTCAGCTCATTATCGGCAACACTGGACAGAAATCGATCCATCGCAGCACCGCCGCCGTTTTCAGTTCCCTCAACCCGAGAGCGCAGTCCCTTGACGACCTTGATCGGAATCCATTCCTCCGGATCGTTCACATCGTCTTCATTCTCAGGATCGCAGATCTTGAGCGTTTCGAAGATGCGCGACGGTGTTCCATCTTTGGAATAATCGTCGCCGTTCGGATCGTCGCACCATCGCATGGTCCGCTGCAGCCCTTGCGACCAAGGCGTTCCCGGGATTTTGTGTTTGCTTTTCACGACGTCGATACGCTCGACGTCAGCCCAAATATGATCCAGGCGCTCGCCGTTCCGATTTGTGCCGAAGATGCGAACGATGTGCGTTTCGCGTGACCCGGGCCCGTCCGTCATTCTTGCCACACGATCAATTCAGAAGGCTTGCCCTCAGAGCGCAGCGTTGCCTCACGTTCCTCGAAGTAGGCGACCATCTCCGGTGTCATATCGAACATCGACACGATGTCGGGCGCGATGTTGTCGTCAGCCCGACAGGCAACGCGAAGCATCAGAGCGGTCGCATGGTCTTGGACAAAGGCGGCGTTGCCGCGCCACGGAGCATCGTCTTGTCTGCTAGTCCAACGGATTATTAGCCTCCGCTCGACGCCGCCTTCAGTCCAAAAGACTGCATAAGCGTCGTGGCCCTCGATGAACCGAACGAGAGCGCTATTGATGTCCGCGACGGTCAAAAGATAGGCGCGTTTCGTGCTCGCCGACTCTCGCATCATCTCCAGCAGGTCGTCTTGGATGATTTGATCGCGGTTTGTCATTCAGCGATACCAATCTGGCGCCGAGCCAATTTGGGTATTGAGCCGATCCCGCGCCTCTTTCCGGAGAGACTCGAGGACACTCGGAGCGGCCCTCAGCCCTCCGACTTGTCGATTGCCGAAGTCGAGCGTGACGGGGTGCAGAAGTTCATTGCTTGGAGCAGCAAGGCCCACGTCATCAAGGCTAGGCGCCCCACCGTTCAAGCCAGAAGCACCGTCACCAAGATTCAGCATTGGTGAGATCGTGGCCTGCCCGCCATCTGCAAAATGAGCCCAGCTACTGCCAATCGGACCTCCGCCAGCCACATAGGTATCGCTATCGTCGCTGTGACCGAACCGACCGACGAACCAGGACTTGTATTTGCTCTTGGAAGGCTTCTGGTTCATCCCGGCCTTTGACTGCGCGATGCTCTGCTGAACGATGGGATCATTCAGGAGCGGGTCACCGGGAAGGTGCAGCTGGCCGTCAATGTATGCGCCGCCCGTCGCCGGGTCGTAAACGATTTGGTGCTGACCATCACCAAGAGAGGTTCCAGAGCTCGCGAGCGTTGGCGAAACCTCACCACCGTCTGCAAAACGCTTGACCATGGCGAGGCGCCGGGTTGTGACATCACCGCCTTCGGCGAAGTTTCCAGCGTTCAGCCGATCAAGGCGCGCGCGGCCGAGCTTGCGGGCCGAACTTGTCTTGATGACGTATTCGCCGTCAGAGAGCATCGCTGGGATGCTGTCTGAGGTCGACGTGCCGGGGCCGTTGACGTGGCCGCCGACATCCATGTTCTTGCGGACGACAGATCCGCCGGTTGCCGCCTGCACGCTTGCTGGAGCTCCTTTGGCTTGAACGCTGCTGATGAGCGCGGTCACACCATCCAGCGCCGCGGCCAACTTGGCGCCGGATGCCGCGATCGACTGGCTTGCGTCGGCTGTAGCGGTTCCGGACGGACCCTCGCCCCGGATGCCGCCGGTGGCGGGCTCATTGACGTTCAGGTTCGGCTTGCTGGCATTGTTCGCGGCAGCAGACACGCTCTCGAGGATGCGCGAGATGAGGCTGGAGATGTCAGCCGTCTGTTGCTGCGGTTGAGCCTCACCAACGCGCGGAAGCGCTTCGGGCGAAACCGACGGCACAGGAGCAGTCGGACCCGGCGCGATCGGCCAGTTGTACCTCGGATTCGGATCCTCGCGACGAATATAGTCGCCGCCGTTCGGGGCGGGCGTATAGGTTTCGCGCCTTCCGTTCGGCCCTTCAACATTAATGTCCCTCGATCGGTCCTGGAACGGCGGTGGCTTCACCTCGATCGGCTGGCCGATCGAGCCGGGGTCGGTGATGGCTCTTTTCACAAAGTCGGTGATCACGCCGAACGGATTTCCGCCATTGATTCCGGAAGCCGCGTCGTTGCGAAGGTAGCCGACGAACCGGCCGAGCAGATCTCCTTTGTCCGACGAGAATACCTCGCCGAGGCTCTGCGGCGCCCGTGGCACGTCCTCAGGGCGCACTGGGCCGATGAAACGTCCACCGCCGGGTTGGTAGTCCTTGGCGTGCATGAGCTGGTCGACGCCCTCGGCTGCCTTGTCGACATAGGCGGAAGCCGCATCGATCCCTTTCGTGAGGCCGGCGTGGTCGCCGCCCATCGTAACGGTCAACCGCTTGGTCGCGGCTTCGAGCCCCTCAAAAGCTTCGGTGACCCCGCGCGCAGCCTCGGCATCGGCGATAGCTTTTGGGGCGTTCCTCGCCAGATCGCTGATGACCGAGTTGGGCTGCAGAATGCCGCCATGCTGCACAAGCTCGTCCGCGTTCTTGAATGGTGCGCCGTAGGGACGCGAGATAGATCGTGCGACAAAGTTTGCAGCGTTCGGCGAAACCTGTTGCAACGCCCTCACGGCCGATTCAGTGACCAGCTTGTTATCGAAGAGGCTTCCGAAAAATTGCCCAATCGCTGCAGATGCCTCTTTAGTGTTGGTCTTGTCGACCCGGCTCGCGGCGAGCAGGCCGCCTTGTGCCTTCAAAAAGGCGTCGTCAGTTGCCGGCGTGACGGCGGTGTTTCCCTCGAAGATGGGGAAATACTTGTTCTGCGCAAGCAGGTCGCGACGATACGTCAAAAACTTCTCAAACCCGGGCTGCAGGTTTTCGACATCGGTGCCCAACTCTTTCGCCGAGCCGGAAAGCTTCCCGAAGGCATCGGCATTGCCGCCCAGCCCCTTCAATCGAGCTTTGGTGCGATCGGTCTCCTCGCCGAACTTGGCGAGACCGATTAGCGAGCCGGTGATGCCGGCGATCAGCCCCGCGGGCGAGAGAGCGCTCGATGCGAACCGGCCGATCAGGCTGCCGAGGCCACCGAGGCCAGCACCGCCCAGTGCACCGGCGATACCCCCCTGTTCGATGATCGGCGCGAGCGCTTCCCGCACCTTGCCAATCGGCTCTGCCAGCTTCTGCGCCGCCGTGTTCCCCGCTTCGCCGATGGTCCTTTGGGTGTCATGAAGCGATTTCTGACTGGCGTCGCCGACGGCCTGCAGCTTCGCCTTGACCTCCTGGTCGCCCTCGAGCGCGATGCTGAGCAGGATCTCGTTTTTCTTTGCCATGGGTCAGGCCCTCCCTTATTTCCGCAACTGTCCGCGACGCTGTGCGATTAATTCGCGCTGCGTGCACAACTGTTGGCTGATGATCCTTCGCACGGCCGCGGCGGCCTCAGCAGCGGCGCCGTTCTCGACAGCCTCGCCCTCGTCCCAAGTCCATCCGCTGGTGTCGTCGACCTTGTCCTCCTCCTCGTAAACGACGCAGTAGACGAGGAGCACCAGACACAGCGAGAAAGCTGCGCCCATGAAGTCAGCCGAGTTCGATTTTAGGAGCAGAGGCTCTATGGTCTCCACCAGCGCCATGTACTCGTTGTCATGCCTCTTCTTGTACGTGTCGATATAGAGGCGCGCCCGATTGGCCACCCTTGAGACCGACCGCATCGGGATGGTGGCTGACCGATCGGCCCGAACCTCGCTGAGACGTACCCCGCCGGCATGCGTGCGAATTCGCTTCTGAGCGATTTGCCGGCTCAGCGTCGACTTGTGCAGTCCCAGCTGCCTGGCGCATTCCGAGATCGAGATTAGCGGCTCTGCTTCGTTGCGTTTCATGTTGCGCGTTGCATAAATTTTGAGGGCTGGCTCTAGCGCAACCGAGCGCATTGCCATCTGTATTGTTTTTTTCGGCCGGACAGGACCCGGAAAACACAAGACAAATCAATTGCGTACCACGCGGCATGTTGCCTGCGCGTTGAGTGACACCCGCTCATCTGGGTGACACCCCGAATTCAGTGTTCACCCTGGCGATGGCCCGGTCCCATCCGCCGCCGTCCTCGACCGGACGTGGGGTGGTGATCAGCTCCACGGTGCTAGACGGGTGATGGGTGGTTCGCCCCGAGGCTGCCGCGCAGGGCTTGCTGGCGACGACCTGCCGCACGCGCTTCATCGCCTCCGAAAGGGAGATGCCTTCGCGTTTCACGAGCCTGTGCAGCTCCTGGTCCTTGCCGCTGCTAATCAGCCGCTCTGCGGTCTGCGCCGAGATGACGGCCGGTCTCTTCTTGCCGCCTTGCCAGACCGTCTGCGCCATGGTGCGCAACCAGCCGCGGGTGATGTTCCGGTTCATGAGCGTCCCCTGCCTGCTGCGCCCGCTACTGCCTGCTCAACAACCCTATTCGCCCGGGCGACCGCCCTGTTGAGGGCGTTGGCCGCCTTCAGGGACTTCACCATTTCGGCTTCCGCTCTCAATGCGGCTCCTGCCCTGATCGAGTGTTCATAGGCCGCCACAGCTCTCGCTCTTGCCAAGTCGTTTCTCATCAGCATTTCCTTCCTTGAAGATGGCCGCCACGCGCCCCAACCAACCAAGCGCGTGGCGGCGGGATCGATGGAAAGGAGCAACAATCCATCGATCAACTCTCTGTTTCAGAAGCCGCGTCGGCCCGCTTCGGTCGGCATCCGAGCTTTCCGTGCATGCCGGCGCCGCTCGTAGATCTCTGAGGCCGAGAGTTGCTCTTCCAAGGTCTGCTTTCGGTCGGTCGCGAGGGTCTGGTAAAAGGGCGGTGTCGCGCACGCCGCGCGCCGACGTGCGTAAATTTCGGAGGCGGATGGCATCCTGTGATCCTCAATTGTCATCATCGTTGTCCCCTCACTTAGGCGGCTTCACTCTTGATTTCGCGCTGCTTGGCTTCCCAAGCCTGCATTTCCTCGAGGCTATCGAAGACCGGCGAGACAGCTTCAAGCTCCTCCTTGATTTCGGGCTCGGGATCGTTGTTGGTGTAGGCCTCGACCCGATCGAGTTCGCTCAAAATGGTTTGCGGCGAGACGTAGCGCAGCGCGGTCCAGCCGGCCGGTCCACCCTTCAGGCCCGGCAAGCTGAGTTCGCGGGCGAGCGATCCCACGCCGCGGCTCGGAAGCCAGTCCGAGTAAACGACCTTGTCGAAATACCGACGCTGAGTAATTTTCGTCGTTTGACCTGAGGTGTACGCCCCGCCCGAAGTGGACAGCGATGCCGTCCCGTCGCCGTTGTCCCGGATCTTGCGGGCAAAGTCCGAGCCGTAGGGTTGGCCGCCAAACGGATTGATCCAGTGCAGCTCGCGCACCCGCGAAATTTCCTTCCGCGGCACACCCGGCGCGTCCATCACCGCTACCTCGAACGAGCGGAGTTTTCGATCGTCGGGGAGCGCGTGATTCAAAATCTCGCGCTCAAGCTCCGCCTGCGCCATTGCGCGCATCGCCTTGCGGAGGCCCTTCGTCGCCGCCGTGACCTCGGTCGCCATCAGCTTCTGAGCTGCTTCGCCCAGAGCGGTGACGCGTGCGATCTCGTCCTTCTGGAGCTTTTCTGTCGCCGCCGCCCGTGCAGCTTCCAGGGCCTGTTCGCTCCGACCCACTCGATTGCGCGCCTGGTCAACGCGGGCCTTCGCGAGATCCCTCTTCGAGATCAGTGCTTTCAAGTCGTCGTCGGTCAAGTCCACGTCAGGGGTCTCGAGGTCAGCAGACGCTTTGGCGAGCTCCTGCTTGGCTGTCTCGAAGGCCTTGGTGTCTTTTGCCAAGGCATCCTCAAGCTTGGCGACTTGCGATCCACGGGTGAAAGGTAGATTCATTGCGCGCTCCTTATTTGCCCCGCCGCTGGATGCGATCGGGCACGAAAGTCGAATTGGAGAGGATGGGAAGCCTCGGCACGGCGATGCCGGCATCAACGGCACGCTCTGCGACGGCCAGACGAACGAAGTCCGCAGTCGATAGGCCCTGCCTGGCAGCGGCCTCGCGCACAGCACGGCCAAATGCTTGAGGCGCCGAAACCGTCAAGCGGTCGACGTAGCGGTCAGGAAATGGAAGCGGCTTGTAGGTCATGCCGCAATTCCTGACTGCTGAACGCAACGCGAAAAAGCGCTCAAACGCAAAGAACGCAAAGCGCCTCAGATTTTTTTAAGCAGCTCATGAAGCCGGCGCGCTGATATCTGCCACCGTCCGGCTACGAACTTTCCGATCCCATATTTCTTGCACCAAACGCGGATGGTCTGGGTGGTCCGACGGGCTCGCCTCGCCGCGACACCGATGGGAATGAGATCATCATCGTCAAGAATCGGGCGGCAGTCCGCTTGGGCATTTCCGAGCAAGCGATCGATTTGGTCGATCCGGGCATGCGACCTTGCTATCTGCGCGACATGTTCCGCTCTCTGCCGCCGGAGCTCGTCACGGGCGGCGTCGAGCGCATCGGCGAGTTTTTCAGTTTCAGTTTCAGTTTCAGTTTCAGTTTCAGGCTTTCCGGCCCCCCGATTGACTGGCGATAGCGCTTGCTCTGCCCGTTGGTGTTGTTCCAGCGGCCTTGGAGGACCCGCGGCAAGGCGTTCCTCGGAAGGCCTATACCCTGCTAACTCTCCTAACACCCTAACACTGGGCACCTTAGCACCCTCCCCAAGTGTTAGCGGTGTGAGCGCTGTGAGTGGGGGTATAGAGACCGTATCCCTGCTTTTCGATCTCGCCGGCTTCGGCCATCTTGGTCAGCAGGTATCGGACGTTGCCGTCCTTCATGCCGGTGGCAGCCGCAATCTCCTTCGGTCCCAATGGGGTCGTGGTATTCCGCAAGGCATCAAGGATCTTGCGACGTTGGTCCGACTTGTTTACCTCGGCGGCATCGCCGAGCACGGTCCAGTTGCCCCGATCGAATTTGATGGCGGCTTCCTTTTCTTCGACGTCGCGGCCACGGACATACAGCGTGCGTCCGTTCTGGTCCTGGTCGAGGACGATGGTCGTGTCAGCGCACGCCGACAATCCATTGGAGCCCGACAAAGCCTCAAGAGGATCGTCAGCGCCGCCCTTTTTCGTATGATGCAGACCAAGCACCGCGACGTTACAGGCTGTCGCCCACTGCTGGAGCGGCGCCCAAGCGCTATAGTCGTTCTCATAGGCATTTCGCGCTACACTGCCAGCTGGCTTAATCCTCTGCAGTACATCGATCACGGCAAGCGTCGGCTTCCGAACCGATTTGCGCCAGCGCTCAAGGTGATCGATAAAGCCCTGATCGAGAGATGGCGCCTCCGTCATCCACTCGAGTCGGCCAAGATCTGGTCGGCTGCGTTCATCGGGAAATAGCGTGTTGATCCGGCCTTGGATACGACGCGGTCCGTTTTCCAAGTCGACGTAAAGCACATCGCCGGTGTCGCAGTTGATCGAGCCCATCGCATATCCGCCGCTGCACACGGCACATGCCCAGTCCATGGCCAACCACGTCTTGCCGAGCTTTTGCCGACCAGCAAAGACGGTGAAACCCTCGTAGAGGTAATCTTCCACGATGGCGCGCACCGGGGGATATTTCGCAGCCATCAGCGTGTTTGTGCTGGTGCGCTGATAACGGCCGCCGTCTAATTGGACGCTACGAGCACCGAGCGGCGCCAGAGCGGCTTGAATTGCTTCCTCGCCGAACTCATCGAGGTATCTGGCTGACTTGGCGATTTGGTAAAGCCTGTCGACGACGACTTGCTTTGTGGCGAGACCATAGCGAATGATCTGCCCGGCCTCCGCTACATTGGCTTGAAACACGCTAAGCCGATCTTCCTTCGCCAGGCCAATGACAGCGAGGATTTGACCGAGCTGTTGCTGCCCTTCGGGAGACATTGCGTTCATGGCGCCTCCGCCATTAGCAATGCGGTCGCGATCGGTCCGCGGATCGAATGCAGGATGACGTCCACGCTGACGCCATGCTGAAGTAATAGGCTGACCAGCACTGCAGCGGTTTCCGCTTGCTGCTGAAGCGGGCTGTTGAACTTGCCGGCGTCGAGGAAGAGTTCAGCGAGCCGACCGTCCGCGAAACGGGTCGCGCTGGCGCGGTACCGATGCCCTTCAAACTCAAAGGTGAATGCAATACTGCGTCGCTTATTGGGGAGTTTCTCTCTGGTCATCGGCCCTCCCCGTGCATCATGGGGGCGACAATCGATGCCATTGCGAAGGTGATGGCGCACCGGCGCGTCATCGCGCGGGCTTGCCGCTGATGAAGGTCTGCGCTATTTGTGGATCCGAGCTCGCCGCCAAGCTGCTCAAAATTCGGCGCCGGTTCACCGCATAACGCGGTGGCCGGCGTCGCCGTGTTAGATGTTGCCATCGCCTATGCGGCTGCCTCGGTGTCTGCGCACTCAAGCATCCGCTCGAGCGCGGCCTTCGGCACGCGCAGCAGACGGCCTATTCGAATGGTCGGCAATTCTCCGCGAGCAGCGGCCAGATAGGCTCGATTTCTGTTCAATCCCAACAACTTGCCGGCCTCAGGGACCGTCAACACAAGCACATCATTGCTCATCCTGATCCATCCTCGTGTCATACAATACGTATGACGTATACCCGACTTGCGCTTTTGCGTCATGACTGGTACATACAATATGTAAGACATTCCACAGGGAGTTTTTCGGATGGCAAGACGGCCAGCTGCGCGAAAGAAAAAGGCAACGCAGAAGAGCGAGGTGTTCTCCACCAGGATTCGTCCTGACATCAAAGAGAGGCTCGAAAAGGCCGCCGCCCAATCAGGCCGCACATTGTCGAACGAATTCGCGATTAGGCTGGTTCAGTCATTCTCGCTCGACGACAAAATTCACGAGCACTTCTTCGATCGGCGCACCTACCTGATGTTGAGGATGGCCGCGGCGGCGATCGAGCGCGTTCATCCGTACAACAACAAAGATGGTGTGCATTGGTTAGATGATCCGTTCTTGTTTGACGCCGCGATCGCAGTCGTAATTGACGTGCTTAGCCAGATCCGGCCGCCGAGTCAGGCGGTCGAGCCAATGGACCCCATAAAGGCAACCTCCCTGCAGGCCGCAAAGCAGGGCATCGCCAATTTACTGTGGACTTATGTTCAGTTGGCTAATGACGACCTCGCCCTTAACCCCCGCTACGACACTGATCGACTTGTCGCCATCGTGAAGAGTGAACTCGGAAACGCGGTCTATCGAGCCGGCCTGCTTGACGGAACGATGGAAAAACTAATCAAAAGTGCAGGCGAAGGTGACACTCACGCGAAGCAGATTCTGGAGGAAATAAGCAAATTCAGGGAGGGTAAATAAATGACCCGACGTGTAGTTCGAAAACGGTCGCATGGCGACGGCGGTATCGATCAGCGCGGCGAGAACACGTTCCGCCTGCGGTACCGCGTGAATGGCAAGCGGTTTGCGAAGACCTTTCGAGGCCCGCTGACCGAGGCGCGCAAGGAGCTCCGCAAGCTGCTCAAGGCCAAGGATGACGGCTTGGCGGTCGAGCCGAGCAAGCTGACGCTTGCCGGCTGGATCACGCTGTGGATTGACTCCGGCGCACCGGGTCCCAAGAACAAGCGTAAGGTCGGTCAGCGAACCCTCGAGAGGTACGAACAGCTGTTGAAGGAGCACGTCGTGCCGGTGCTTGGCGCCACTGCCCTCCAGGTGCTGCAGGCGAGCGCGATCGACAAGCTGTACGCCGGCCTCGATGGTAAGGTCATCCGCGACGAGCTCGCGCCACGCACAGCCCGCCACGTCCACACCGTGTTCAATGCCTGCCTCGGCATGGCCGAGCTCAAGCGATTGGTCGCCGTCAACCCCATGCGATTCGTCGGGCAGATTCCGAACCCGAATCCGGGGAAGCCTGAGGCGGTCGACCTTGAAGCTGATGACGTCGACGGCGCCGACGAGGTCGACGAGCACGACGAGGGCCTGTCGGAGGCCGAGCTGAAGACGCTGGTAACCGGCTTCAAGCCGTCGAGCCTCTATCCAATCATCGTTCTCGCCGCAGCGACTGGCGCTCGCCGCAACGAGGTCCTGGCGCTGCGCTGGTCCGATCTCGACGCCGACAAGAAGACGCTGCGGATTGAGCGGGCGTGGGAACACACAAAGAAGTTCGGACTGCGGTTGAAGCCGCCGAAGACTGAGCGCGGCCGCCGCAGCATCGACCTCGATGAGGCCACGATCGCGGTCCTGTTGGCCGAGAAGGATCGGTTGCAGCGCATCGTCGCCGGCGTCCCGGATGGCGTCGACGTCGACCTGTCGCTGGTGAAGCTGCCGGCCAGGGCACTGATGTTCCCGGCCCTACCCGAGCCCGGAAACGGCTGCGTCTTGACGGCACCGCGGGTGCCGCGCAACGTCTCGAAGGAATTCCGGCGCCGAGCCGACCTCCTCAAGTTCAAGGGGATCAAGCTGCACACGTTGCGCGGTGTTCACGCGACCGCGCTTCTCGATGCCGGCATCGGGGTCCACATCGTGGCAAAGCGCATCGGCGACGACCCGGCGACGCTGTTGCGCTGGTACGCGAAGCGGAAGCGGACCCAAGCTGCGGACACGGCGGTCTCCGCAGCGCTCACCTCCCTCGCCGCTGGCTTCTTGGGAAAATGAGCGGTTGGGTCCGATTTGGGTCCACGTTCGCATTGCGTTCGTCAGGACCATGCGCTAAGTGCCTGATCCGATTGATCCGGAAGGGTGGCCGAGTGGTTTAAGGCACCGGTCTTGAAAACCGGCGTGCCCGCAAGGGTACCGTGGGTTCGAATCCCACCCCTTCCGCCACTGCTTTCGATTGGGCGACGTCCTGCCGGGCTCGGAGCTGCAGCGATAGCCAACCACCAGATGGGCAGCGGAGGTAATGGGTTGCGCGCCGCCGTATCCGGCCACCTCCCGCAGGACGTGATCCGCAGAAAGTGATCGCTCCGGCGTTGTGCGGGTGTTTCCGAATATTGCTCGGGCTGGAGCCGCGATGATAGCTCTGAGGAGCCATGCGTCGCGCACTACCTTGGGTTTTGGCCGTTACTTTTCTGATTGGTTTTGTCGCTTCCTTTGCGGAGCTGCAGAGGATGCGCAACCGCTTCGGCGAAGTGTCTCAGCACGCCTTTCACGATCATGCGGCTGTGCGCGAATTCATGATACGCGCTGCGCTCGCCGACGCGCCGGCGCCGATCGTCGTGCTTGGCGACAGCATCACCGAAATGGCTCCGCTGCCCCGGCAGCTCTGCGGACGTCCGGTCGTCAATGCCGGCGTTGGCGGTCAGACCATCGCGGAGGCAAAGCAGCTCGCCGGGCGCGTGCTGCAGGACCAGGGCGCGTTCTTGCTCGTGCTCGCGGTCGGCGCGAACGACGCCGGATCGCCAACGGCGCAACGCGACTTCACCGACCTCATCGAGACCGTCAAGTCGCTGTCGACGCGGCCATTGGTGGCCATCGCCGTCGCAGCTGACGAATCGACCAACCGGGCGATCGAAGCCGCCGCAGTTGCGCGTGGCGTTCGGTTCATCGATGCGCATCTGCCGCCCGGCGCGAAAATGGCCGACGGTATTCATTTCACCGCGGCCGCCTACAAGGCCTGGGTGCCGGCACTTGAGGCTGCGATCTCGGCGGAATGCACGATGTGACGCGCAGTCACGTCTGCCGGATGAACTCCGCAATCAGGCCGGCGATGTCCTCAGGCGCATCCTCGAAACAGTAATGCCCGACGCCGACAAGGCGCCTGACCGGCGCCGTCGGGAAGATTGCGGAGAACAGCGGCAGGAAATGCTCCGCGCGCAGCGTGCGGTCCGCGTCGCCCCAGATCGCGAGCGCAGGCTTGCTGCGGATCAAGCGGTCGGCGGCGGGATCGGGCGTCTGGAATTGATGCGCGCCGGTCGCAAAGCCCTTGGCCCAGCCGATCGCACCGAGGCAGTCCGCCGGACGGGCGAAGTGCGCGCCGTAGGCGGCGAGCCAGGCGTCCGTGATGACGGCGTTGTTCTCGAATCCGTTGAGCTTCAGCGTGCTCAAAATGTTGAAGCCGAGCTGTCCGAGAACCGGCTCAAGGTCGCCGCTCGCCTCGGCCTTTGCGATCCATTGAAACCACGGCGAGACCTGCGCGTTGGCGGCGACGCGATCGAACAGATCGCTCTGCCCGAACGGCGTTGGCCCATTGGCGGAGACGATGCGGCGGATCCGGCCCGGATGCCGGGCCGCTAGCCCCATGCCGACCGGGCCGCCGAAATCATGCATGACGAGCGTGATGTCGGTGAGATCGAGCGCGCGGACCAGCGCTTCGAGATTGTCGACATGGTCCTGCAGCCAATAGCTGCGATGCGCCGGCGTCGCGCTCTTGCCAAAACCCATGTGATCCGGAACGACCACCCGGTGCGTCGCACTGAGGCCCGGCACGAGGTGGCGGAACAGATAGCCCCAGCTTGGTTCGCCGTGCAGGCAAAGCACCACCTCGCCGTCCCGCGGACCTTCGTCGACATAATGCATCTGAAAGCCCGGCGCCGCGCTGAAATGCGGTGCGAATGGAAAGGTGCCGTCGAACGCGGCGTCGGCTTGGATCATGGCGCACCTCACGAGGTTTCAATTTGAAACCATCGTGTACCGCTTGAGGTTTTACTTTGCAACCAATATATCGAACCCACGATCGGGTGGTTTTCCGGCCGCGGCACTGAGCGCCGATCATCCCCAGGGAATGAGTGTTGAGGATCACGATGGCCAAGCGAGTGAGCCACAGGGACTCGATGTGCGGCGTCGCCCGGCCGCTGGATGCGATCGGCGACTGGTGGTCGCTGCTGATTGTCCGCGATGCGTTCGACGGGCTGCGCCGCTTCGGCGAGTTTCAGAAGAGCCTCGGGCTTGCCAAGAACATCCTCTCGGCCCGGCTCCGCAATCTTCTGGCGCACGGCATCATGGAGACGGTGCCCGCAAGCGACGGCAGCCCCTACCAGGAATATGTGCTGACCGAAAAGGGACGCGGCCTCTTTCCCCTCCTCGTTGCGCTCCGGCAGTGGGGTGAGGATTTCTTCTTTGAGCCCGATGAGGCGCATGTGCTGCTGGTCGACCGCAAGAACGGGCTGCCGGTGCGACGGCTCGAGTTGCGCGCGCAAGATGGACGCGTCGTTGGCGCGGAGGACACGATGGTGCGGCTGCCGCCGGCTTCACCTGAGTGAGAGAAGCGACCGTGTCGCGCGCGCCGTCAACGGCAACCGGATGTTAACCCCCCGTGCCGCAGCATCCGCGCGTGGAGGTTAGACCAATGCAGACATTCCGGATTTCGCTGAGCGATGGGACGCGGCAATTCCACACCGCGATTCAGGCGCCGGACCCTGCTTCCGCGCGCATCAAGGCCGCCTACTTCTTCGATATCTCGAAGTGGCGGATTCTGAGCGTGTCGCTGAGTGGAGCCAGTGCCGCTGCGGCGTAGTCGCTGCGCGCTCTACGCCATCCGGTCGAGCTCGGCGGCGGCGAGCTGCGCGATCGTAAGGTCGATTTCGGCGAGCGGATCGCCATCCCCCAGAAACCATGCGGCCGACAAGCCGGTCCAGGCCACGATCCATGACAGCAGGCGCTGGCGATCCAGCCGAGCCGCTTCGACGACGATGTCGAGCCGCCACGCAAAGCGTCCGGGTTCGGTCGCGACCGGCCGTGTCGGATCCGCAAGATCCGGATTGGTGAAGATGTTGGCGAAGTCGAAGCCGCGCTCGCCGACAAGATGCTTCGGATCGATCGCAAGCCAGCCGCGCGCGCCGAAGTCGAGCACGTTGTCATGGTGCAGATCGCCGTGCAGGACCACGATCTCACGCTGACTGCCCAGCAGAGCTTCGGCAACTTCCGCCGATCGGTTCAGAATACCGCCATGCGTCCTCGCCGCGGGCCACAACTCACGAAACCAGTGCGTCAGCGGCGTCAGATCCGGCCGCGGCTTCGCTCTCTCGGCGTGAAGCCGATCAGCCGTTGCACAGAGAATCCTGCAGGCCTCGTCGTCCCGGCCGGTTCGCGCCATTTCGCTGAGCGAAGCCGATCCCGTCGCCCTCTCGAGCAGAAGGGCGTCGCCGTCACGAGCAAGAACCCGCGCCGCGCCTTCGCCGTCCCACCACTCCATCACGACGGCACCGAGGCGTTCGTCCGGCTCGTGCGAGAGCTTGAGCATGGCCGGCTCCCCATGCCGGCGCACCGGCAGCAACCGTGCGGCGTGCGTCACGATCGGGTCGCCGTCGGGGACAAGACTCCAGGCCGAGAGATAGGGAGCGAACATTTGGGTGGACTGACCGGGGACGAAGAAGCGAGCCTCGTGGTTCTAATCATTGCTTCCGCGCGCTGCCACGCCGGTTCCCTGCGGCGCATCGTGGCAGGGCCACGCGAACCGGTTCCCCGCTGCCTTGGCCATGTTGGCTGATGACAGCCCCCACCCATCTCGCGCTACAATGTCGCAGCCGGTGCTACGGAGGGTGTGGCGATGCCGCGAAAGGGAATTACCGGACACGACGAATGGGTAGTCACGGAGGCCCTGGCCACAGCGCTGGTGGCGCTCGAACAGCTGCCGTCAAAGCATCAGCCGCGCGCGCATATGGAGGATGTCCGAAAAATCCTGACCGCCAGATGTGAGGCCGGCGCCGTCACGCTGCATCTTGCGCAGGCCAAGTGCCGGTTGTTTCCCGACACCGATCCCCTGACCATCTACGAGGAGTATGGCCTCAAGGACGGGCTCGGCTAGCGTGCGCCGCCTGCAGCGCTAGTCGCGGCTGACGCGCC
This sequence comes from Bradyrhizobium sp. BRP56, assembly GCF_020194035.1. NCBI lineage: Bacteria > Pseudomonadati > Pseudomonadota > Alphaproteobacteria > Hyphomicrobiales > Nitrobacteraceae > Bradyrhizobium > Bradyrhizobium sp. BRP56. The sequence goes on along the minus strand of NZ_JADYVV010000037.1, from coordinate 14,558 downwards.
AGATCGTGCCGTTGCCGTCTTCGGAGACCAGCAGTGCGCCGTCGCGCGCGACCGTCACACCGACCGGACGGCCCCAGACCTCATTGTCGCCGATGACGAAGCCGGTGACGAAATCCTCGTACTCGCCGGTCGGCACGCCGTCCTTCAGCCTGATGCGAATGACCTTGTAGCCGGTGCGCTTCGACCGATTCCACGAGCCGTGTTCGGCGGCAAACGCATCGCCGCGATATTCCGGCGGAAAACTGCTGCCGGTGTAGAAGGTCAGGCCAAGCGACGCCGAGTGGGCCTGCAACAGCACGTCGGGGACCGTCACCTTGTCCTTCAGGTCGGGCCGCGCGCCGGCATGCGCGGGGTCTTCGTTGCCGCCGATGTAGTACCAGGGCCAGCCGTAGAACGCGCCTTCGCGGACCCGTGTCACATAGTCGGGCACGAGATTGTCGCCGCGGCCGTCGCGCTCGTTGGTCGAGCACCACGGCGTGCCGCTTCCCGGCTGGATCGCAAGTCCGACGCAGTTGCGGATCCCGGTGGCAAACAGCTTCTGGTTCTTGCCATCAGGATCGAAGGCGAGCACGGCGGCGCGATCGGTCTCGTCGCCCCAGGCAGCGCCGAGCGCATGGTCGCGGCTCCAGGCCTCGATGCCCTTCGGCGGGCGGCCCAGCCCCTCGCCTGCGTTGCCGGCGGAGCCGACCGACACCAGCATCCGCTTGTCGTCCGGCGTGAACACGATATCACGCGTGGAATGGCCGTAGCCGGGCGGCAGCCGGGCGACGATCGTCTCGGGCTTTCCCGACGCCTTGCGATCGCCGTTACGGTAGCCAAACCGCACGACGCTGTCGGTGTTGGCGACATAGAGCCATTGCGGATTGTCACCGCTCGGGAAGAATGCGATGCCGAACGGCTGGTTCAATCCGGTTGCGTAGACTTCGTTGGTCGCAGGCCTGGCGGCACCATCGGCGCTGCGCAGGATACGAATGCGGCCGGAGCCGGTTTCCACCACAAAGATATCGCCATTGGGCGCGGTCCGGATGATCCGCGGGCCGCTGAGCCCGCTCGCAAACAGTTCGACCTTGAACCCTGCCGGCACCTGCGGCGCGGCCGACGCAGGTCTCGGCATGACGCGCGGAAACTTGCTGCTCGACGCCGTTGCCCCGGGCTTGGGCAAGTCCTGCGGCGTGATCAGGCGCACCGTGCCCGGCTTGTCGCGTTGCCAGTCGCCGAAGGCTTCCGCGCCTTTCAGCACGGGCTCGGCGCCCGACCGCGTGATGCTGACCGCTGCGAGCAAGACGGCCGACAGACCCGCACCGGCAAGATTCGTCCTGGGCATATGCTCCTCGCGCGATTTCCCCTCGGCCACGCCGTTCATAGCGCGGTTCGGCCGCTCCCGCGTTCACAATGTCGTCTGCTCTAATGTCCCTTGGGTGGCGCCGTCAGATCGACCGGTTTGATGATCAGCGCCAGCGGGATCATCACGAGGCCGATGATCGAGAGCATCCAGAACACGTCGATATAGGCGAGCAGGTCGACCTGCCGCTGCAAGGTCTGGCCGACCCAGGCGACCGCCTGGGACGCGGCGTCCGATGCGTTCGACCCCTGCGCCTGAAAGAAGCGCGTCATCGTGTCGATGGTCTGCTGATACCCGAGATCGGACGGCGCGGCATGCTCGATCAGCCGGCTCTGGTGGAATTGCTGGCGTTGCGCCAGCGCGGTCTGGGCGAGTGCGACGCCCATCGACCCGCCAATATTGCGCGCGACGTTGATCAGCGCCGAGGCCTGGTTGGTCTTGTCCGGCGGCACGCCGTCATAGGACGCCGTCGTGACCGGCAGAAACAGGAACGGAAGCCCGGCGGAGAGGAAGATGCGTGCGAGCGCGGCATAGCCATACGTGATGTCGCCGTTCAGTCCCGTCAGGTGCCACATCGAGAATGCCACGATGCAGCCGCCGATCGCGATCAGATATTTCGGCTGGACGCGACTGACGAGATGGCCGACCACCGGCATCAAGATCAGCGTGACGACGCCGCCGGGCGACAGTGCGAGCCCGGCGAGCAGCGCAGTATAGTTCAGCTCGGTCTGCAACAGCTGCGGCAGGAGCTGCGTCGACGAGATCAGCACCGCGCCGGTGCACAGCATCACCAGGAAGCACGATCCGAACTGGCGACGTCCCAGCAGGCGGAGATCGACGATCGGGTCCTTGCGCGTCAGCTCCCAGGGGATCAGCGCGATCAGGCAAATCGCCGAGGCCAGCGCGAAGCCGACGATCATGTTGGACCCGAACCAGTCCTTGCGCTGGCCTTCGTCGAGCACGAATTCGAGCGAACCGAGCCCGATCGCGACCAGCATGAAGCCGATGTAGTCGACGCGCAGGCCGTCCTTGAGCAGCTCCTTGCGCTCCTGCTCGGCGCCGGACGGCTCCTTGACCAGCGTCCCGACCAGGAACAGCGAGAGCAAGCCCATCGGCACGTTGATCAGAAAGATCCAGTGCCAGCTATAGGTATCGGTGATCCAGCCGCCGAGCGTCGGCCCGACCACGGGAGCAACCACCACCGCGACGCCGTAGATCGCGAACGCCTGGCCACGCTTGGCCGGCGGAAAGGAGTCGGCGAGGATCGCCTGCTCGCTCGTCGCCATCGCGCCGCCGCCAAGGCCCTGGATGATCCGGAACAGAACCAGCGCCTCCAGGCTCCAGGCCAGCCCGCACAGCAGGGACGCGAACGCGAAGGTGCCGACGCAGATCATGTAGAAGCGCTTGCGGCCGATCACGGTTGAGAGCCAGCCCGAGATCGACAGCACGATGGCGTTGGCGACGAGATAGCTGGTGATGACATAGGTGCTCTCGTCGATGCCGACTGCCAGACCGCCCGCGATATGGCGCAAGGCCACATTGGCGATCGTGGTGTCCAGCACCTCCATGAATGTCGCGATCGAGACGACGAAGGCAATCAGATAAGGATTATGTCCGCCGGCAGCCGAACGCTCCGGCGACCAGACCGCGCCGCCGCCTGCCGCAATGTCGTTCATCGCACCCTGGTCCAGGGCACGACTGACATGCCCGGCCCGATCGGGACGTCATTCGGCCAATTGTCGATCACGATCTTCACGGGAACGCGCTGCACGACCTTGACGAAATTGCCCGTGGCGTTCTCCGCCGGCAGCAGGCTGAACGCAGTGCCCGAGCCTGGCTGAACCGAAGCCACGCGGCCGGTGAGCTTGCGCCCCGGATACGCATCGATCCTGATCTCGACCGGCTGGCCCGGGCGCATGTCCGTCAGCTGCGTCTCCTTGTAGTTGGCAGTGATCCAGACCTCGTCAGGAACGAACATCATGACGCTCTGGGCCGGCGCCACATAGGTGCCGACCGCGCCGCTCAGTTTGACGACGCGCCCGGACTGCGCTGCGACGATGCGGGTATACTGCAAGTTCAATTTGGCCTGATCGAGCTGGGCCTGCGCCTGCTCCAGCGATGCCTTGCTGCTCTTGAGCTGAGCCTCGAGCGTCTTGACGCCGAGCTCAGCGGCAGTCACTGCCGTCCTGGCGCGGCTGGCATTGGCCTGCTGGGCATCGAGATCCGAGCGGGTCTGCTGCTGCCGCTGCACGGTGCCCGCGCCCTTTTCGACGAGGTTCTGGGCGCGCTCAGCTTCCTCCTGCGCGAACTTCAATTGCGCCTCGGCCTGCTGCTGCTGCGCCTTGGCTTCCTTGATCTGCTCCTGCTGGCTGTCGATCTGGGCCTCGACATTGGCGATATTGGCCTCGGCGACCGCGACCTGTGCGCTGGCCTGATCGACGGCGATCTTGTAGTCGCGCTCGTCGATCCTCGCGAGGAGGTCGCCGGCATTGACGTGCTGGTTGTCGGTGACGGGGACCTCGACGACATAGCCGCCGACCTTCGCCGCCACCGCAAAGCTGCGTGCGGCCACGAACGCGTCATCGGTCGATTCATAGTGACGCACGTTGAGCCAATAGCTCACGCCACCGATGATCGCGAGCAGGAGCAGACAGGCGCCGACTGTGGTAAGCAGCCAGTGCTCGCGCAGCCGGTCGCGCATCGATGGCTTGCGCTCGGTTTCCTGCTGTGGCGAGGATGCGCGGTCAGGTCGCGATCCTTGCTCGGGATTGCGCTCGGGCTGCCGTGGCTTCTCCCCGGACGGCCCGCGCTCTCGGGTTTGGGCATCCACGGTAGCACCTCAAGCCACGAATGGAGCGATCAAGCCCCGTTAACCGCAGCGTCCGGCGCTTGGTTCCTGTTCGGGTGGGATGCGCTATACGGCCCTGGAACTGACCATGGGCTGGCGCTGCTCGGCCGTCGACAAATCGCGGTAGGCCGCGGGCTCTCCAGCCAGCGCCTTGAGCGGAACCGTGAGCCGGCAGACCAGGCCCTCGGTGCGCCAATCGAAGTCGGCGCGGCCGCCGAGCTGGGTCTCGATGCTGGCGATGACGCTTCTCGTGCCGAAACCTCTCTGCTTCGGCTTGGTCACGGGAGGTCCGCCGGATTCCACCCAGGCCAGGATCAACGTTTCGTCGTGCAGTTCCCAAGTGATCGCAAGCCGGCCCGACAGCACCGACAGGCTACCGTATTTGGCGGAGTTGGTGACGAGCTCATGCAGCGCCAGCGCCAAGGTCTGCGCGGTCGCGGGCTGCAACTGCACCTCTTCGCCATCGATCTGGATCTGTCCGGCTTCCGAATACGGCGCGATCTCCTCGGTGACCAGCCGCCGGATTTCGGCGCCCTGCCAGCTCGACAGCGACAGCACGGTGTGCACGCGTGCCAGCGCCGTGATGCGGCCCTCGACCGCCCGCACATAGGCGGTCACGTTCTGCGCGCGCGTCAGCCGCACGATCGATTGCGCCAGCGCGAGCGCGTTCTTGGCGCGATGGTCGACCTCGCGGGTGAGCAGGCTCTGCCGCTCCTCGGCCTTCTTGCGATCGGTGATGTCGACGGTAACGCCGCTCACCCGCACCACCTTGCCGTTGCGGTCGCTGGTGGCCGCGGCTGTGCCGACGCACCAGCGCACTTCGCCGTCCGGCCGCATGACGCGGAATTCGGTTTCATAGGACGTCTGGCCCTTGCCGAAGCCGGTCCAGGCTTGTCGGAGGTGCTCGACATCGTCGGGATGAAACAGCGCCTGTATATTGTCGGAGGTGAGCTTGAAGGATTTCGGGTCGACGCCGAAGATCTTGTATTGCCCCTCGTCCCACATCCAGTCGCCGTTGACCCAATCCCAGTCCCACGAGCCCATCTTGCCGGCCGCAATCGCCATGCTGCGGCGCGCCTCGCTTTCGACCAGTCGCGTGGTCGACTGCTCGAGCTCGGCCGTGCGTGCGCGCACGCGGTCCTCGAGCTCCGCGTTGAGGCGTTCGAGCTGCCGTGTCTTGCGGTAGAGCTCGGCGAACACGCGGATCTTTGCCCGCAGCACCTCGGGCACGACGGGCACCGGCACGTAGTCGACCGCGCCCATCTCGTAGCCGCGGAGCCGGTCGATATCGCTGACCTGGATTGCCGAGATGAAGATCATCGCGGTCTTCTGGAAGCGTGGATGGTCGCGGATCATCGCCGCGAGCTCGAAGCCGTCGAGCTCTGGCATGCAGACGTCGACCAGGATGACCGCGACTTCGTTCTTGAGCAGGAACTCCAGCGCCTCGCGGCCCGACGACGCGGCGACCAGCGTCTCGCCGAGCTCCTTCAGGATGACCTCATAGGCCAGCAGCTTCGCCGGCTGGTCATCGACCAGAAGGATGTTTACCTTTTCGTGGTCCATCATGTTCGATCGCCGATCAGCGGTGCAGCCACATGCGGATCGCCAGCAGCAGTTGCTCGGTGTTCACGGGTTTCGCCAGATAGTCGGACGCGCCTGCCTCCAGGCATTTCTCTCGATCGCCTTTCATCGCCTTCGCGGTCAGCGCGATGATCGGCAGCCGCGCGAAGGCGGGGTTTTGCCGGATGGCGCCGATGGTCTGGTAACCGTCCATCTGCGGCATCATGATGTCCATCAGCACGATAGCAATCTTGGGATTGGATTCGACCAGCGAGATGGCCTCGTGACCGGTTGTCGCAGTCAACACCTTCATACCTCGCCGCTCCAACACGCTCGAGAGCGCGAAGATGTTGCGGGCATCGTCGTCGACCAGCAGTGCGGTCTTGCCAATAAGATCCTCGTCGGAGCTATTGAGCTTCTCCAGCATCCTCTGTTTTTCGACGGGCAATTCCGTGATCACACGGTGCAGGAACAGTGACGTTTCGTCGAGCAGACGCTCCGGCGATTCCACGCCCTTGACGACGATGCTGCGCGCCATCGTGTGCAGTTCCGCGTCTTCTTCCGCTGAAAGTTCCCGGCCCGTAAACACGACAACGGGAATATTGGAGAGCGTCTCGTCCTTGCGGATCTGATCCAGCACCTCGAAACCGCTCATGTCGGGCAGGCGAAGGTCGAGCACCACGCAGTCGCACGGATTTTCGCGCATCGTCGACAGCGCCCCTGCCCCGGTGCCGCTGGTCACGATCTCGATATCCTCGTGCCCGAGCAGTTCGGTGATGCTGAGCTGCTCCGCTGCATTGTCCTCCACGATCAGCAGGCGCTTGCGGCGTGGTCTGGCGTATTCCTTGATCTGCGACAGTGCAGCGCTGACGCCCTCCGTGGTCGTCGGCTTGTTGACGAAGGAGAACGCGCCGCGCGCCAGCGCGTGCTGCCGGTCCTCGTCGAGCGTGATGATCTGAACCGGAATGTGACGGGTCAGCGGATTGTGCTTGAGCTGGCTCAGCACCGTCCAGCCCAGCATGTCGGGCAGGAAGACGTCAAGCGACACCGCGCTCGGCTGGAACTGCTTGGCCAGATCCAGCGCTTCGGCACCGCGGCTTGCGACCAGCACCTTGAAGCCCTTGTCGCGCGCCAGGTCGATCAGCACCCGCGCATAATGCGGATCGTCCTCGACGATCAGCAGGATGGTATCGCCGGGCTCGAGATTGAGCCGGTCGTCCGGAAGCTGCTCGATCACACGCTCCTGCGCGCCTGACACCTGCAGCGCCGGAGCCGGTGTATGCGGCATCGCTATCGATTGAGCCTGCGGGCGCAGCGCCACCGAGGGTCCGGCATATTTCAGCGGCAGATAGAGCGTGAAGGTCGAGCCCTTGCCCGTCGCACTGCGCAGATGGATCTCGCCGCCGAGCAGACCCGCGAGCTCACGGCTGATCGCCAGTCCAAGACCGGTGCCGCCATATTTGCGGCTGGTGCCGGCGTCGGCTTGCTGGAACGCCTCGAAGATCAGCTTCTGCTTGTCCTGTGGAATGCCGATGCCGGTATCCGACACCTCGAACGCAACGACCGCGGGCGCCGCATTGAGGATCGGATGCTCGACGCTCCAGCCGCCGAGCGCGGCCGACACGGTCAGGCTGACGCCGCCTTCCGCGGTGAACTTGAACGCATTCGACAACAGGTTCTTGAGCACCTGCTGCAGCCGCTTGGAGTCGGTCACCATGCTGCGCGCAAGATTGGCGTCGACATCGATGCTGAACGAGAGATGCCGGTTCTCCGCCTCGTGCCGGAACGGCCGTCCGACGGTCTCGAGCAGGCTCGATGTCAGAATTTCCTCGGCGTCGACCGTCACCGTGCCGGACTCGATCTTGGAGAGATCGAGGATGTCGCTGATCAGGTTCAACAGGTCGGTGCCGGCGCCGTGAATGGTGCGGGCAAACTCGACCTGCTTGCCGGTCAGATTGCCGTCGGGATTTTCGGTGAGCTGCTGGCCCAGGATCAGGATCGAATTCAGCGGCGTCCGCAACTCGTGCGACATGTTGGCGAGGAATTCGGATTTGTACTTCGAAGTCAGCGACAGCTCGGTCGCCTTTTCTTCCAGCGCGCGCCGCGCCTGCTCGATTTCCTGGTTCTTGCGCTCGACGTCGACATTGCGTTCGGCCAGCTGCTGGGCCTTCTGCTCCAGCTGATCGTTGGTCTGCTGCAATTCCTTCTGCTGGGTCTGCAACTCGCCGGCGAGCTGTTGCGACTGCTTGAGCAGCGCCTCGGTCTGCATCGTCGCCTCGATGCTGTTGAGCACGATGCCGATGCTGTCAGTCAACTGTTCGAGGAAGGTGATCTGCGAGGTCGTGAACGAGGAGATCGAGGACAGCTCGATCACCGCCTTGACCTGGTTCTCGAACTGCACCGGAAACACGACGAGGTTCTTCGGCATGATCCGCATCAAGGCCGAATTGATCGGCACCGCATCGCCGGGAATCTCGGAGACGAGGCGCTGGCGCTTGTCGAGTGCGCATTGGCCGATCAATCCCTCGCCGAACTGGACGATCTGCGGATGCGGATTGCTGCTGTCGCTGGCATAGGCCGACAAGAGGCGCAACTGCGCATTCTCGGGATTGTCGACCTGGTAGATCACGCCCATATGCGCGTTGATCAGCGGCGCAAGCTCGGTCAGCAATAGCCGGCCGACGGTCGCAAGATCGCGCTGGCCCTGCAGCATATTGGTGAAGCGCGCCAGATTGGTCTTCAGCCAGTCCTGTTCGGTGTTGCGCTCCGTGGTGAGACGGAGGTTGCCGATCATCGTGTTGATGTTGTCCTTGAGCTCGGCGACCTCGCCGCGGACGTCGACCTGGATCGAGCGCGTCAGGTCGCCCTTGGTCACGGCGGTCGCCACTTCCGCGATCGCGCGCACCTGCGAGGTCAGGTTGGCCGCGAGCAGGTTGACGTTGCCGGTGAGATCCTTCCAGGTGCCGGCCGCGCCGGGCACGTTGGCCTGACCGCCGAGCCGTCCCTCGACGCCGACCTCGCGCGCCACGCTGGTGACCTGTTCGGCGAAGGTCGCAAGCGTCTCGGTCATGTTGTTGATGGTGTCGGCGAGCGCGGCCACCTCGCCCTTCGACTTCACCGTCAGGTTCTGCTTCAGGTCGCCGTTGGCGACCGCGGTCACCACCTTGACGATGCCGCGCACCTGCTCGGTCAGGTTGACCGCCATGACGTTGACGGTGTCGGTGAGGTCCTTCCAGGTGCCGGCAACGCCGCGCACCTCGGCCTGGCCGCCAAGCTTGCCTTCGGTGCCGACCTCGCGCGCCACGCGCGTCACCTCGCCGGCGAAGGCGTTGAGCTGGTCGACCATGGTGTTGATGGTGTTCTTGAGCTCGAGGATTTCGCCCTTCACGTCGACCGTGATCTTGCGCGACAGGTCGCCGCGCGCCACCGCGGTGGTGACTTCGGCGATGTTGCGCACCTGGGTGGTCAGGTTCGCCGCCAGCAGGTTGACGTTGTCGGTGAGGTCCTTCCAGGTGCCGCCGACGCCGGGCACCACGGCCTGGCCGCCGAGCCGTCCCTCGGTGCCGACCTCGCGCGCCACGCGCGTCACTTCGGCGGCGAACGAGCGCAGCTGCTCGACCATCGTGTTCAGGGTGTCCTTGAGCAGCAGGATCTCGCCGCGCACGTCCACGGTGATCTTCTTCGACAGGTCGCCGCCGGCGATCGCGCTCGCGACCTCGGCGATGTTGCGGACCTGCGCAGTCAGGTTCGACGCCATGAAGTTGACGTTGTCGGTCAAATCCTTCCAGGTGCCGGCGACGCCCGGCACTTCGGCCTGGCCGCCGAGCTTGCCCTCGGTGCCGACCTCGCGCGCCACGCGCGTCACCTCGCCCGCGAACGCATTGAGCTGGTCCACCATCGTGTTGATGGTGTTCTTGAGCTCGAGGATTTCGCCCTTCACGTCGACGGTGATCTTGCGCGACAGGTCACCGCGCGCCACGGCGGTCGTCACCTCGGCGATGTTACGGACCTGCGCGGTCAGGTTGCCGGCCATCGAGTTGACGTTGTCGGTCAAGTCTTTCCAGGTGCCGGCGACGCCGGGCACGTTGGCCTGGCCGCCGAGGCTGCCGTCGGTGCCGACCTCGCGCGCCACGCGCGTCACCTCGCCCGCGAAGCGGTTGAGCTGGTCGACCATCGTGTTCAGCGTTTGCTTCAGCTGAAGGATCTCGCCGCGCACGTCGACGGTGATCTTGCGCGACAGGTCGCCGCCGGCGATCGCGGTCGCGACCTCGGCGATGTTACGAACCTGCGCCGTGAGATTGCCGGCCATCGAGTTGACGCTGTCCGTCAGGTCCTTCCAGGTGCCGGCGACGCCGGGCACCTCGGCCTGGCCGCCGAGCTTGCCGTCGGTACCGACCTCGCGCGCCACGCGAGTCACCTCGCCGGCGAAGGCGTTGAGCTGGTCCACCATCGTGTTCAGCGTTTCCTTCAGCTGAAGGATTTCGCCCGACACGTTCACCGTGATCTTCTTCGACAGGTCGCCCTTCGCCACCGCGGTCGCGACCTCGGCGATGTTGCGGACCTGCGCGGTCAGGTTCGAGGCCATCGAGTTGACGCTGTCGGTGAGATCCTTCCAGGTGCCGGCGACGCCGCGCACCTCGGCCTGGCCGCCGAGCTTGCCTTCGGTGCCGACCTCGCGCGCCACGCGCGTCACCTCGCCCGCGAACGCGTTGAGCTGATCGACCATCGTGTTGATGGTGTCCTTCAGCTCGAGGATTTCGCCGCGCACGTCCACCGTGATCTTCTTGGAGAGGTCGCCGCCAGCGACCGCGGTCGTCACGGCGGCGATGTTGCGCACCTGCGCCGTCAGGTTCGACGCCATGAAGTTGACGTTGTCGGTCAGATCCTTCCAGGTGCCGGCGACGCCGAGCACATTGGCCTGGCCGCCGAGCTTGCCTTCGGTGCCGACCTCGCGCGCCACGCGCGTCACTTCCGATGCGAACGCGTTGAGCTGGTCCACCATGGTGTTCAGCGTTTCCTTCAGCTGAAGGATCTCGCCCGACACGTTGACCGTGATCTTCTTCGAGAGGTCGCCGCCGGCGATCGCGGTCGCGACGTCGGCGATGTTGCGGACCTGCGCGGTCAGGTTCGACGCCATGAAGTTGACGTTGTCGGTCAGGTCCTTCCAGGTGCCGGCGACGCCGGGCACCTGGGCCTGGCCGCCGAGCTTGCCCTCGGTGCCGACCTCGCGCGCCACACGCGTCACTTCCGACGCGAACGAGTTGAGCTGGTCCACCATCGTGTTGATGGTGTCCTTCAGCTCCAAAATCTCGCCGCTGACGTCGACCGTGATCTTGCGCGACAGGTCGCCGCGCGCCACGGCCGTGGTCACGTTGGCGATGTTGCGTACCTGGGCCGTCAGGTTGCCGCACATCGCGTTCACCGAGTCGGTGAGGTCCTTCCAGGTACCGGCGACGCCGGGCACGATCGCCTGGCCGCCGAGCTTGCCGTCGGTGCCGACCTCGCGCGCCACGCGCGTCACTTCGGAAGCGAACGAACGCAGCTGATCGACCATCGTATTGATGGCTTCCTTCAGCTGCAGGATCTCGCCGCGAACGTCGACCGTGATCTTCTTGGACAGGTCGCCGTTGGCGACCGCGATCGTCACCTCGGCGATGTTGCGGACCTGGCCGGTCAAATTGTTGGCCATCGAGTTGACGCTCTCGGTCAGGTCCTTCCAGACGCCGGTCACTTCCGGCACCTGGGCCTGGCCGCCGAGCTTGCCCTCGGTGCCGACTTCGCGCGCCACGCGCGTGACCTCCGAGGTGAACACCGAGAGCTGCTTGATCATCGTGTTGACGATGTTCGCCGACTGCAGGAATTCGCCGCGCAGCGGCCGGCCCTCGACGTCGAGCTGCACGGTCTGCAGCAGGTCGCCTTGCGCCACCGCAGCGACCGCGCGGGTGACCTCGCGCGTCGGCCACAGCAGATCATCGATCAGCGTGTTGACCGAACTCTCCATATCGGCCCAGGCGCCGCTGGCGAGGCCGAAATTGACGCGCTGGCGGGTCTGTCCCTCGCGGCCGACGACCTGGCCGACGCGCGCCAATTGCTGCGCCATGCGCTCGTTGGCGGCTGCGATTTCGTTGAAGGCGTCCGCGATCTTGCCGTCGATGCCGAGATAGTCGCCACGCATCCGGACCGAGAAATCGCCGGCGCGCATCGCCTGCAGCGACTGCAGCAGGTCATGCGAAGAATCGAGGCTTCCGTTTGATTGCTGGCTGCGGCGCGTATCAGCACGGGGACGAGGCGACGAACCGACATCGGTCATGTAATTTCCCCTACGCGCTGGCCGCGAATCCAGAGACTCGGAAAAGCCAGTGTGACCATAAGAATGACTGCCGTTGATCTATTCAAGCGGGAAAGCGCCAGAACCGCAATTTGTGACGCAAACCGAGTACCTTAATCGCGATTGGAACCAAAAGTTCCGACCGTTGGCCGAACTTTTCCGAAGAACGACGGAACCGGCCCTGATCGCCCGGTCCTCGTGCTCGCATGGAACATTGACTGCCCCCGCGCGTTTCGGGCGGGGGCAGGATCGGTGATGGTTAAGAAATCAGAACAACCCAAACGGGGCATCGTCGAGAGCCCGCACGATCGTCGGCCGGTGGCGTGCGGCGTGGCCGACTACGGCATTTGTATGCTCGGCCCCGATGGCCGGGTCATCAACTGGAACAAGGGCGCCGAGCGCATCACGGGCTATCCGGCCAAGGCGATCCTCGGCCAGCACTTCTCGGTCTTCTATCCTGCCGAAGACCGGGCATCCGGCGTTCCGGCGAGAGCGCTGCAGATGGCGCGGAAGGACAAGCACTCAGCGGCCGAAGGCTGGTCTGTCCGCAAGGACGGGTCGCAATTCTACGCCGCTGTGGTCATCGATCCGATCTACGAGAAGCGCAAGCTCGTCGGCTACGCAATGGTCACCCGCGACATCACCGAGCGGCATCAGGCGCGCGCGGATCTCGAGGCCAGCGAAAGCCAGTTCCGCCTGCTGGTGAGCAATGTCACCGACTATGCGCTCTATATGTTGACGCCGGCCGGCATCGTCGCCAATTGGAACGCCGGCGGCGAGCGTATCAAGGGCTATTCGCCCGGCGAAATCATCGGCCAGCACTTCTCGCGGTTCTATACGCCGGCCGACCAGGCTGCTGGCAAGCCCGCCCATGCGCTCAAGATCGCGGAAGAGACCGGGCATTACGTGGAGGAAGGCTGGCGGGTCCGCAAGGACGGTTCGTTCTTCTGGGCGAGCGTCGTGATCGATCCGATCCGCGATACCGACGGCAGCCTGGTCGGGTTCGCCAAGATCACCCGGGATATTTCCGAGCGGCGCGACGCGCATCAGAAGCTCGAACAGGTGCAGCGTCAACTTGCGGAATCGCAAAAGATGGATGCGCTCGGCCAACTGACCGGCGGCGTCGCGCACGACTTCAACAACCTGCTGATGATCATCTCCGGCAATCTGCACCGGATCAAGCGCGAGGTGACGAGCGAACGGGGCACGCTTGCACTCGGCGCGATCGAAACCGCATCCGAGCGTGCCGCGTCCCTCACCAGGCAGCTCCTCACCTTCGCGCGTCGGCAGAGTGTCAATCCGCAGACCATCAACGTCGCCGACAGGATCGCCGCGGTGCGAGAGGTTTTGACCAGCGCGCTCGGCGGCGCGATCAAGCTGAACATGGAGATCGGACCGGATCTCTGGCCGATCTTCGTCGATCCGACGGAATTTGAGACCGCGCTGATCAACCTCGTGGTCAATGCCCGGGATGCGATGACCGGCGGCGGCACGCTGACCGTCGCGGCGCGCAATGTCCCGGAAGCCGCCCAGGTGGTCGTCAGCATTACCGACACCGGCGAAGGCATTCCAGACGATGTCATGAACAAGGTCTTTGATCCCTTCTTCACCACCAAGCCGGTCGGCAAAGGGACCGGCCTTGGGCTGTCCCAGGTTCACGGTTTCGCGCACCAGGCGGATGGCCGGGTCGAGATTACAAGTGCGCTCGGCAAGGGCACGACGGTCAGCATCTATCTGCCGCGGGGGACTGCGGCCGCAAAGCGCACGGCTACTGGGCACGGCACGCCCGGCTTGGCCACGATCCTGCTGATCGAGGACAATCCTGCCGTCGCCGATGCGAGCACGGGCCTGCTCGAACAGCTCGGTTACACCGTGCGCTGGGCGTCGAACGCAGAGGCCGCCTTGTCGGAAATCGACGCCAACGGGATCGACGTGGTGTTCAGCGACATCGTCATGCCCGGCAGGATCGACGGACTGAAGCTGGCGCGCACGATCCGGGACAGAAAGCCCGAGCTGCCGATCCTGCTGACGACAGGCTACAGCGCGAGCGCACGCGACGTGAGGTCCGACTTTCCGGTGTTACGCAAGCCGTACCACATCCACGACCTCAGCCGCGAACTCGCAAAGTTGACGGGGCATGGCGTCGGCAGCGCGACGAGCGGGCCATCGGGCAACGCTTCGAGCGAGTTCGATGCCACCGCGCATGACGTCGCGGCAAGACCAAAGGCGAAAGCTCGCTCCTAGTGTGCTGAATGCGAAGTTCGTGCGATTTCGCGGCAGCCACTTTCACGAACTTCGCATTCATAAAGCACACTAGAATCATAAGTTTGCTAGTGTCCTTATCGAATCCGAAGTCCGCCGTGAAGAACGCGGACGAGCGCTGATTTAAGCGATCTTTTGAGCCGGGACAGTTTCGGCGATGGCCCGGATGATGGCACACAGGAGTTGTGCGAGCCATCGCAGGAGCAGGCCGAAGTTGT